>JABJCS010000831.1 GCA_018665505.1 Alphaproteobacteria bacterium | reverse complement strand
TCGAGCGCAATATGGACCGCGCATTGGAGATGGCGGAAGCATCCAGCTTTGAGCAACGACGCGCTCAATCGGAAAGTGCCGGAAAGCTGCGCGGCCTCGGCGTCGCGAACGCCGTGGAACAAGCGGCGGGCATGTTCGACGAAGGCGGTGAAATCCGCTTCGATCAAGAAGGGCATATCACCGTCCTCATGGGAACCCATGCCCATGGCCAAGGCCATGAGACGGTCTTCAAGCAACTACTTTCGGAGAAATTCAGCCTCGACTTCGAGCAGATCCGCTACGTCCAAGGTGACACGGATATGGTCAATTACGGCCACGGCACCGGTGGTTCCCGGGTTTCGGGATTGGGCAGCGCAGCCCTAATCGGAGCCGCCGACAAAATCATCGACAAGGGCCGGCGAATCGCCGCGCACACACTGGAAGCCGCTGAAGTCGACATTGAATTCAGCGACGGACGTTTTGCCGTTGCGGGAACGGACCGGGGGCTCGACATGAAAGAAGTCGCGGCATTGGCCTTCCAACCCGCCATGCTGCCGCCCGGTATGGAGAGCGGCCTCAACGGATTCGATACGTTTAAGTCTCCGGGACCGACATTCCCCAACGCCTGCCACGTCTCGGAAGTGGAAATCGATCCGGAAACTGGGTCTATCAAAATCTTACATTATCTGGCGGTCGACGATGTGGGTACGGTGATGAACCCCTTGCTTCTCAAGGGCCAATTGCACGGCGGCATCGTTCAAGGTATCTCACAAATCATTGGCGAGCGGATCGTCATGGACGAGACCGGTCAGGTCCTGACTGGATCGTTCATGGACTACCACATGCCGCGCGCGGACGAGTACCCGTCCTTCGAGATTGAAACCCACGTGGTGCCGAGTCCACGCAATCCACTTGGTATCAAAGGCGCCGGGGAAGCAGGCACGGTCGGCGCGGTCGCCTGCCTTGCCAGTGCTGTCCTTGATGCCTTAGCTCCGCTTGGCATTCGCACGATGGATTTCCCGGCGACGCCGGAGCGCATTTGGCAGGCGGTAAACGCGGCGTAACGCTGCTCGCGAAGTTCGAGTTTGCAGAAACTAACGCGTTGCCTTGGCGACTGATTTCCAATGGTCGGCAAAAGATGCGGCCATTGCCGGACTCTTTATTGCGATGACGTTCTCGTAATTCCCCGATAGTGACTTGGTGACAAAATTGAAACTTCCTGTAACGACTTCATCGCCGTCAATCACTATAAACTTATGATGCATATGCCCTTTTTTGTCCGGCATATGTGCTTTGAGAACGTTTAGTTTTTCGTATTTTCGTTTCTTGGCCTTATGTGCGTCAGTCAGGACTCGGACGTCTACACCGCGTTCGACCGCCGCCAGCAAAGCGTCGTAAAGCGGATTGGGATTCTTGGCGGAAGAAACGCTGATACTCCAAACTGCCACCAGAACCGTTTGCTTGGCCGCCTTGATCCGATCTTGAATTAGGCCAACACCCGCCCGATTGAATGCGACGGAAACGCCTTCATCCGACACAATTTCGGAGGAATCCGTTTCCTGACTCTCAATCCGCTTAAACTCCTGCGCATAGGCTTCGGCAATCTTCCGGCTCTGAATATAGACCAAATTCTCGTAGTTCCGGTTCGCGGCGCTTTCATTCCAATTGAAACTGCCCGTCAGCACACCTTGCTCGCCGGCTCCACCGTCGACCCCAAGATTCAGCACTGCAAACTTATGGTGCATGACAAACCATTTCCGCTTGCTCTTCTTCTTGTAGATACCAAGCCCGATCGGCGTGATGCGATCATTGCGTCCATATGCTTTCAGACATGCCTTACCGCAGTAGTTGCGGTCGTATATCCCCCATGCGCGCGGATGTTCATTCAAGACGCTGATAACTTCAGGATGGGTCGGTTTATAACTCGCCCAGGCAATATCGTGTGCCGCGCGCAAATGTTGCAGCAACAATCCCATTGGAGCGGAACCTTCGGTCGGCGTGTCGAATGCCCACGCGACCCGTCCCTTTAGAGTGCCATCGTTCAGCACCCTGACGGTATCTCCGCCCTTCTCGATAATGGCGTATCCGTCGGCAGCTTCGGTTTCACCGGCTTGAACGAAAACCTGCAGCATTAAGACCGCAACGACGAGGGCTCTGATTAGTAGCATCTTGTCCATCACCACATTCGGAAAATTGGATGTTCCTTGGGCAGTTAGGGCATATCACTACGGTTTTCACAATAATATGGAGGACCGCTCAATGCAGAGCTCAGCCGAGGAAAGAACAGGAAATTCCGGCCCGACGTGAGGGGAAACGCCGGGCCGGTCGTGGGTACCAGGGACTACTATTTCAGGGTGGGGTAGCCGCTCTGGAACACCCAATCGGTCTTGGCGACGGGCGTGTGGCAACCCATGCAGGACGCCTCGAAGGATTCAGCTACTTGTTTCTGCGGATTATCAGCTTTGAACATCGCCCAGCCCCAACCTTCGGCCCAAAGAGGGTTCTTGCCTTCAAACCGACCTGTCGAATCCTTGACCATGACAAACCAAACCGCCTGCTTGCCCGCATAAGCGACATTGCCGGTGGTTAGCGTCGCCGTCTCGAATGTACGGATTTCCTTCACCAGCACAGCGCCGTCTGGAAACTTTCCTGTCGCCCTAAACGCTTGGACCGTCGTCTTAGGTGCGTAGACATCGTGAATCCCATGCGCCGGTGAGTCCTTGTCGAGCACCGTCCAAGAACCCAGATGGCTCCAATCCCGGCGGAAATCTGCTGTTGGCAGGCTGATGGCTCCGTCTTTGCCGACAATTCCTGGTAATTCTCCCGCACTCAATTGTGCCGGCAGCAGGACGAACATCGCCAACAACCCGCAAACCGCCAATATGTATTGCTTCATTTCTCACACTCCCGTTGATGTAATCACTTACCGGGAAATTGAGCTCGCATTGCTATAATTTAAAATGCCGATATCTTATGAATTCGATGCACTGTGATTATTACGAAATTGAATCAATATGGAATTCCACCAAATTCGCTATTTCTTGACCGTTGCCGAGACGCTCAATTTCACCCGAGCTGCGGAACGGTGCAATGTCTCGCAGCCAGCCCTGACTCGTGCCATTCAAAAACTGGAAGCCGAGTTTGGCGGCGCGCTCTTTCGGCGCGAGCGTAATCACACTCATCTGACAGAACTTGGAAAGACGATGCGGGAGTTCTTGGGTCGGGTTGATGCGTCCAGCCAGGAGGCCTTAGCGGCTGCCCGCAAAGCTCTCGGCCCCGAAAGCGCCCCGTTGAATGTCGGGATCATGTGTACCGTCGGTCCATGTCGGACGATTCCTTTCCTTTCGCGATTTCAAACCCTCCATCCGGGTGTCGAACTGACCCTCCATGATCTGACCCCGATGAACGTGGTAGACGAGATGCTTTCCGGGAAATTGGATTGCGCGCTGCTCGGGTTGCCGACATCAACCCATGAAAGATTCGATTCGGTCCTCCTCTATGAGGAACCCGTGGTGGTAATCTTCGCGCCCGGACACCGTTTCGAAAAAATGGATCGTATCCCGCTGAATGAAATAGCAGAGGAGCGCTATCTGGATCGTCTCAATTGCGAATTCCGGGACGTATATTTCGAACTTCTTGAAGAACGAAACATCAAGGTGTCGGTAAACTACAGAAGCGAGCGGGAAGATTGGATTCAGAATATGGTCCTGGAGGACATGGGCGTTACACTAATCCCAGAATATTCCATCATACTGGACAGGTTGGAGCACCGGCCGGTCACTGATCCGGATGTCACGCGGCGCGTCGAAATTGTAACCGTCGCGGGCCGGGCACGCCTTCCCGCCGTCGACGCGTTTATTCACGAGGCAACGGCACATATATGGCACTAACAGCTGCTCGATTCTCGGCTTTCGACTTCTAAAGACCGCTGATAGTTTCTTAGTTATGGAAAAACACACCGACGCCATCGCAGCGCATTACGAACGGGATAATCTCGCGGACGCAATCGTCGCCGCACTCGAAGCGGATGGGAAGGACTTGTCGGCCCTTAGCATCGACGATTTACAAATGGTCGACGAGGTACACAGCCGCGGTCGCGAGACGACGCTACAAGTGGTCGCGCTAACGGATTTCTCTCCCGAACACAAAGTTGTCGATCTCGGCAGTGGCCTCGGTGGACCCGCGCGCTACATCGCAAAAACATTCGACTGCCAAGTGACCGGTATTGATCTGACGGATAGTTTCGTCGATGCCGCCAACCGACTTTCGGAATTGTTGGGTATGACCGACAGCACCGATTTTCAATCCGGAAGTGCCCTGGAGACACCGTTTGACGACAATTGTTTTGATCGTGCCGTCACCATCCAAATGCAGATGGGCATCGCGGATAAGGAACGTTTCTACCAAGAAGTCTTTCGCATCTTAAAACCGGGTGGCATCTTCATTTTCCAAGATATCGTCGCCGGCCCGACGGAAGGGCCGATCCATACCCCCACACCATGGGCGAGCGTGCCCGAACAAAGCTTCCTCTATGCGCCCGAAACCCTGCACAAAGCCATCGAAGGTGCCGGGTTCGAGACTGAGATCTGGCGAGATTCAACCCCTGAAATGAAAGCCTGGCAGGCGCAGCAGAACACAGCACCCCGTCCCGAAGGCCCGCGACTCAATGTTGGAATACACTTGGTCTTCGGTTCGACTGCGGGCGAAAAGCGGAAAAATTCCCAGCGTAATCAGAACGAGGACCGGATTGGTTACATCCAAGCCGCGTTCCGAAAACCTTGACGCAGCTCTAAGTCATCATCGCCAGTACGTGGGTGTGAATATCCTGGCTGCCGCGCCAGATCATATCGATGGCGACGTAAGCGATGATCGCCAGGCCGAGATAGCCGATCCAGGTGTAACGCTCCAACAGCTTGGCGATGTAATTCGCTGTGGCCCCCATCAAGGCGATGGAGAGGACCAGCCCAAAGATCAACATTTCCAGGTGATCCCGTGCCGCACCTGCGACCGCGAGGACGTTGTCGAGCGACATGGAGACATCGGCAACAATGATGTTGATCATCGCCGTCCGCAATGTCTTCGGCGGCTTGTTTTTCGCGTTGGCTTCCGCTTCCGCCGTGATTTCCTCGACGCTTTGATTCGCCCGTAGTTCCTGCCACATTCGCCAGCAGACCCACAGCAACAGCAAACCGCCCGCCAGCATGATGCCGATGATGCTGAGCAATTGCACGACGACCGAAGCGAAGATGATCCGCAGGACGGTTGCACCGACAATACCGTAGATAATCGCTTTCTTGCGAAGCTCCGGCGGCAAACCCGCAGCGGCAAGGCCGATGATGATTGCGTTGTCACCGGACATGACAATGTCGATGACGATAATCTGGACCAGCGCGACCAGTTCGGGAGTGAGAAGACTATCGAGCATGGCGCATGCCTAAAAATGACCGAAAGGTTTGGTGCGCGGTCTTCGCGCTCAATTCACCGTGTGCCAACAGCTACCCCCGATTGCTTCCAGCCGCTCCCCAGGACCGGTGCTCTTTTTAAAAGATACGCCGCCATCTGCAAAGGCCGAAGGCGGTATTCCAGTAAAGAATTCAGTTCACGGTGCCAAGGTTGCTTGCGGCACCTTCTGGCCTTCACGCTGTTCAAAGACGATGCGGACAGCTTTTCCAATTGCAACGTCCTGCGGATCACAATCCACGACATTCATCATCATACGAAATCCATCCGACAAATCGATTAACGCCAGTACGTAGGGCACATCGCCGCGAAAGGCTGGTGACGGGGCGCGCTGGACGATGGTGAAGGTGTGGACCGTCCCGGTGGGGTCCGCATCGCTCCAATCCAGCACGGCGCTCTCGCATTTCACGCAGGCGGAACGCGGGTAGAACTGGGCGTGGCCGCACGATGTGCATTTTTGGTAGATCAGGCGGTCATCATTGCAGGCATTCCAAAACGGCTGCGTATCACCATTCGGTTTCGGGACCGGTTTGCCGGGTAATTCACTCATGCCATCCCCTCCCCAAAATCAGCGAGCAATGGGCGGAGAGCACTCCACCGTCGCCATGCACGAAACAGAGCTCGGCATCGGGCACTTGTCTTATATCGGCCTCATGGCGCAATTGGCGAACCGCTTCGACCACATGGAACATGCCCCCGGCAGCACCCGAATGCCCAAAAGATAGTAGCCCGCCATGTGTGTTACAGGGCAGCGAGCCGCCATGGGTGAGTTCACCCGCCAAAGCCGCGGGCCCGGCCTCCCCTTTTGCGAAGAAACCGATGGATTCTAGCTCAACCAGCAAGGTAATGGTGAAACTGTCGTAAATCTCCGCCACATCGATATCGCCGTGACTGACCCCTGCTTCCTTAAAGGCCCGCTGCGAGGCTTGCTTGCACCCGAAATCCGTGAGCGACGGTGCGGCAACGATATGCTCATGGGTATGGCCTTGCCCCGCGCCTAATATCTCAACCGGGTGGGTCTTCGTCTCTGCCGCGGCGTCCGGCGCACTGATCACATAGGCGGCGGCACCGTCCGAAATTAGGCAACAATCCAATAGCCGCAACGGGTCGCTGATAATCTTGGCGTCGGCGCAATCTTCCATGGTGATCGGCTTGGTCATATGCGCGTCTGGATGCATCGCCGCGTGTTTACGGTGCGTGACGGAAAGCGCCGCCAAATGTTCCAACGTCGCACCAGTCTCATGCATGTAGCGTTGCGCCACCATCGCATAGGCGGTCGGAATGCTGATGCCATAGGGGACTTCGAATTGTGGATGTCCGAATTCCGCGAGCGCCGCCACCACACGGTCGCGGGACATGCCGGTCACCCGGTTGTCCCCCGCGACACAAAGGACGTGCTTGCACACACCGGCCTCGACCATCGCCGCGGCCTGCATGACCATGATGGCGCCAGTCGCACCGCCCGCATTCACGCCTGCGTTAAAGTTCGGCTGAATGCCGACATATTCGCAGAACGCCGAACTTAACATCGGATATGTCTCGGTGATGACATAGGCGCAGAGCACCCCGTCGATATCGGCGAGCTTCAATCCCGCATCGGCCACGGCACCCCGTGCCGCTTCCGCATGCAGCGACATCGCCGTCGAGCCCGGCACCTCGCCGACCTTGGTGTTGTGTACACCGGTAATAACCGCCTTTTTAGCCATGAGGCCTCCTCAAACGCGTTGCAGGTGGGAAGGTAGAACAAGCGGAAAGAGCTTCCAGCGCTAACTGAAAAACTCTGCTAGTCGGTTCCGTTGCAGTTTACCTGTCGCCGTGAGCGGTAACTCGTCCGACGCAACGAAGCGGTAGTGTCTCGGCACTTTGTATCCGGCGAGCGCGTCACGCCCGAAAGCGATCAATTCTTTTTGCCCAACGGGTGCCCCCGAAAGCACGATCACCGCGGCCAGTGCTTCGTCCAAGCGGTCGTCGGGAATCCCGGTGACGTAAATCTGCTCGATCCCTTCATGCAACCCGTAGATCGCTTCAATCTCCGCCGGCGCGACATTAATTCCGCCGGTCTTCACCATTTCCTTAAGGCGTCCCCGATAGGTCAGGAAACCGTCCTCGTCCAAAGTGCCGAGATCGCCGGTCCTCAGAAATCCTTCCTCATCCAACGCTTCCGCTGTCCGCTCGGGCTCCTTCAAGTATCCCTTGGTCACATGGCCGCGAACGCGCACTTCACCCATCTCGCCCATTGGCAAGGAGACACCCGTCTCGAAATCAGCGATCTTGATCTCAACACCATCGAGCGGTGCGCCGGAGGAAACGAG
>JABJCS010000830.1 GCA_018665505.1 Alphaproteobacteria bacterium | reverse complement strand
TTGCTTGCGGGTGCCGAAACGAACCTGCCGGAAGTGCGCTCGATGTATGGATTCGAATCACGTTATCGATTGATCCATGGAGATGCCGGAATCTATCGTCAGCCAGATGGTAGTGAAATTAAAGTATTTGAGTACGAAGAAAGTTTGCGGCGAACAACGACGATGTCGGAAGAAGATTTATTCTTTTTGCGTAAACTCCACTTCTTGATCGATTGTGCGTGGAATGTCGAGGTTTATAAGCCGATTCTTGGACTGGGACTCCGCTATGGCATCAATCCTATTGACGTTCTAATTCGTTTACTTCGGAAGGTAGAAGAAACGGGTGACGAACTTAGTCCCGAGGGCGTGCAGCTTTTTGCATTTTTTGCTGATTTCGAGAAGAAATCTCACGGCGAATGGTTTGATACCTCGAACGATATTGAGGCGTATTTTGCCGATGAAACGAATTTCTCACGGCTGATCAATCAGGAATTCGAAAAGCTAAACACGCTATACACAGTAATTTTGTTGAAAGATTACAAGTCGGCATTCGATTCTATCATGTTGCAATTGTTGGCCGAGGTCGAATTGGTGCCTGCCGATCTTCTGAGGAGTTGCGCAGAATACACCTTCGCCTTATTCCCGCCTCTAGATGTATCGCAGGAAGAAAATGTTTTGGATATTCCGGAGGAACTGCTCAATATAATCGAGAAGGACGCTGTTTCACCTGAAATTGGGGAGTTAAAGTCGGTTCGCCTGATTCCGAGTCCGCGACGTTCAAAGACTCGGGAAATCATAATTTCGAAAGACAAATCGAAGACACTGTCGAAAATCCTCAATACGCAGGGTATTGAATTATCAGACCTACGATTCGCCGTCGATCAGAGTTACGCCTACGATAAACAATTCCGGCGGAGCACATCCTAACAACCAGCGATACATCCGACGAATTTATGGGCGATGCTATCCGTTTGTCCGAGTCCAACTGAACCCGAATCTGTGTGCTTGAAGCAAGCTGATTATCTTTCTTCATCATTCTTCCAGATTTCGATTTCAATTCCGGCTTAACGCTTTGATTTAAAAGCGCGCAAACTTTATATTGCGTGTTCGCAAGGGGCGCGTATGATCGCGCGGCAAGGGGATATTGGGACCGTTTCGCGGTGATGTCCGCGTGGCACGAAATTGGAAGGGTGATGGAAGATCTCTTACGCGAATATTTGCCGATCTTGATATTCATCGGCCTCGCTGTTGGAATTGCCTGTGCGATGCTAGTCGCGAGCTTGGTAATAGCCTCTCAAAAACCCGATCCAGAAAAACTATCTCCATATGAATGCGGTTTTGAGCCGTTTGAAGATGCACGTGGTCGGTTCGACGTTCGTTTCTATCTCGTCGCAATTCTCTTCATCATCTTTGACCTAGAAGTGGCGTTCCTGTTTCCGTGGGCGGTCGCGTTCGGAGATGTGGGCATGTTTGGATTTTGGTCCATGATTGTTTTCCTTGGCGTTTTGACCATTGGCTTCATTTACGAGTGGCGGAAGGGAGCTCTCGAATGGGAATAGTAGCACCCGGGTCTGCACCGTTGCCGCCAGGGGCGGATCAAACGGCCGTGTTAACAACGGTGACCGACGAATTAGCGGATAAGGGATTTGTCGTAGCGCAAGCCGACAAGTTGGTGAATTGGGCGCGTACGGGATCGCTGTGGCCAATGACTTTTGGCTTAGCCTGCTGCGCGGTTGAGATGATTCACGCTTATTGTCCGCGCTACGATCTGGATCGATTTGGTGTCGTGGTTCGCGCGAGCCCCCGCCAATCCGATGTGATGATCGTGGCCGGCACGCTGACCAACAAGATGGCACCGGCACTGCGCAAGGTCTACGATCAGATGGCCGAGCCTCGGTGGGTGATTTCCATGGGGTCCTGTGCCAACGGCGGTGGGTATTATCACTATTCTTATTCCGTTGTTCGCGGATGTGACCGGATTGTTCCGGTCGACATCTATGTGCCCGGCTGTCCTCCGACGGCGGAGGCTTTGGTCTACGGCATTTTGCAGTTGCAGAAGAAAATCCGCCGTACCGGAACAATTGCTCGCTAGGCCCGCAGAAGATGGACGAAACGACCCAAGCGCTCCAAGAACTCGGTGGTTACATCGAGTCGCAGTTGCCAAATGACGTGCTCCGACAATGGACGGCGAATCGGGAGCTAAATATTTCAGTTCGGCTGGAAGGGATCGTTCGTACTCTCAAATATTTACGCACCGATTCGAACTGTCTTTTCGAGATGCTGGTCGATGTGTGTGGTGTGGATTATCCGGATCGTGAGGAGCGGTTCGAAGTTGTCTATAATTTACTGTCTCTTCGCCACAATCAGCGCGTTAGGGTCAAGGTCGCGGTCGATGAAGATACCGTTGTCCCTTCAGTCGTCGGAGTCTTTCCTTCTGCGTCATGGTTCGAGCGCGAATGCTGGGATATGTTCGGGATTTTCTTTTCCGGCCATCCGGACATGCGTCGTCTGCTCACCGATTATGGATTTGACGGCCACCCATTCCGCAAGGATTTCCCGCTGACTGGATACGTCGAAGTCCGGTACGACGACGAAGAGCGCCGCGTGGTCTATGAGCCGGTCAAGCTCACCCAGGCGTTTAGGTCATTCGATTTTCTCAGCCCATGGGAAGGCATGACACGGCCGTTGCCTGGCGACGAGAAGGCGACCACGGAGGGCGAAAGCTGATGGCTGGGAGCAACTCCGAAATCAAAACCATGACGATTAACTTCGGACCGCAGCATCCTGCGGCACACGGCGTCTTGCGCATGGTTATGGAAATGGACGGCGAAGTCGTTGAGCGAATCGACCCGCATATCGGCCTCTTGCACCGTGGCACCGAGAAGCTGATCGAGCACAAAACTTATTTACAGGCGATCCCGTATTTTGATCGCTTGGATTACGTATCGCCGATGTGCCAGGAGCATGCTTTCGTCATGGCGGCGGAGAAGTTGCTGGGTATTGAAGCACCCCGGCGCGGTCAGTTTATCCGTGTGATGTTCGACGAAATTACGCGCCTGCTTAATCATCTGCTGAACGTGCCGGCATATGCTCTGGACGTTGGCGCCATGACCCCAATGTTGTGGGCGTTCGAACAACGCGAACTGCTGATGGAGTTTTATGAGCGGGTCTGCGGCGCGCGACTGCACGCAGCGTATTATCGTGTCGGCGGCGTCCATCAGGATCTGCCTGCAGGGCTCTGTGAAGATATCATGGCGTGGACGGAGCAATTTCCAAGCTTCATCGATGATATGGAAACATTGCTAACTGAGAATCGAATTTTCAAGCAACGTAGCGTCGATATCGGCGTTGTATCGGCGGAAGACGCCATGGCTTGGGGATTTACGGGACCGATGTTGCGTGGCTCCGGTGTTGCGTGGGATTTACGCAAAGCACAGCCTTACGATGTCTACGACGAGATGGATTTCGATATCCCGATCGGCAAGAACGGTGACTGTTACGACCGCTACCTCGTGCGTGTTGAGGAAATGCGGCAGAGTCTTCGGATAATTCAACAATGCATCGAGAAGATACCGGATGGTCCTGTGCTGTCTGAAGATGGCAAGGTTGCTCCTCCTCGACGGGGGGAGATGAAGCAATCGATGGA
>JABJCS010000829.1 GCA_018665505.1 Alphaproteobacteria bacterium | reverse complement strand
GTAGCGCGTGCGGGCCAGAAGCTTGGCGAGGGTGCTGAAGTCGACGCCTTGATCCGCGCGGGCCTTCAGGAGCTTAGCCAGTGAGCGAGCAAATGGATCGCATCGTCGACCCGGAGTTCGATACCGCGGACCACACCGATTTTACCCTTCGGCCGCAGACACTTGACGATTTTATTGGTCAAAAGACGGTCCGTGAAAACCTGTCGGTGTTCATTCGTGCCGCGAGCGAACGCGGCGAAGCCCTCGATCACACCTTGCTGCACGGCCCGCCCGGGCTTGGTAAAACCACCTTGGCGCAAATTATTGCGCGCGAGCTTAATGTCGGTTTTAGAGCGACCTCGGGCCCGGTTATCGCCAAGGCTGGCGATTTAGCGGCGATCCTCACCAATTTGCAGCCGCAGGATGTGCTCTTTATCGACGAAATTCACCGCCTCAATCCGGCAGTAGAGGAAATCCTGTATCCCGCGATGGAGGATTTTGAACTCGACTTGATCATCGGTGAAGGGCCGGCGGCCCGTTCGGTGCGCATACCGCTGCAGCCCTTTACCTTGGTGGGTGCGACCACGCGTTCCGGTCTTATCACGACACCTTTACGGGAGCGGTTCGGCATTCATCTGCGGATGAATTTTTATGAATTGGACGAATTGCGCGAAATTGTTGTACGCGGCGCGAACCTGCTGGAGACACCGTTGGAGGTGGACGGCGCAACGGAAATCGCGCGCCGCAGCCGGGGTACGCCGCGCGTCGCTGGACGCCTGCTGCGGCGGGTGCGCGACTTCGCCATGGTCGATGGGACTGAAAAGATTGACGCCAAGGCCGCGGATGCGGCATTGCAACGCCTGGGCGTGGATGCGTTGGGCCTAGATGCCATGGATCGTCGATATCTCACTTGCGTCGCGGAAAATTACGGCGGCGGGCCGGTTGGTGTCGAGACGCTGTCCGCTGCTCTCGCGGAAGAACGCGACGTCATAGAGGATGTGATCGAGCCTTATCTCATGCAGGAAGGTCTCCTCCAACGGACCCCGCGTGGCCGCATGTTGGCGAGACAGGGCTGGAGCTATCTTGGGATCGAGGCGCCCAAGACGGCGATGGAGCAGTTCGATCTATTGAGCACCTTCGATGAGGGCGAGGTGCCGGATGCCTGAAGCCCACGTGTTCCCGTTGCGGGTTTATTATGAGGACACGGACGCCGGCGGGATTGTCTATTACGCCAATTATTTGCGCTTCGCCGAGCGCGCGCGGACCGAATTCCTCCGATCCGTCGGCGCAGATCACCAGACTCTCATGACCGAGGACGGCATCGCCTTCACTGTGCGGCAATGCGCGGTGGATTATATGCAACCCGCATATCTCGATGATGCGCTGACCGTCCATACCCGGTTTCTCGAAGTGGGCGGTGCGAGCTTGCGGGCGGAGCAGACCGTGAAGCGGGATGCCGACGACCTCGCTCGATTGTTGGTCCGGCTCGCGTGTGTCGGGAATAACGGGAAACCGAAACGTATGCCGAAAGCATTACGGGCGGCGTTCGCCGAAAAATCGGTATCGCCGAAGAATGAACAAATAACAGCGGAACGGAATTAATACCGAATGGAACAGGCAGTCGTTGATGGCGCCGTCGGACAGGCGCTTGGGCATTCTCAATTGACGCTTTGGAGCCTTTTCCTCAGCGCAGATTGGATCGTTAAGTCCGTAATGCTCATCCTATTGGTGGCGTCGGTTTGGTGCTGGGCGATCATCTTTGATAAGACTTTCAGGTTTCGCCGGCTGCAGCGCCGGGCCAATAAATTCGAGGACGAGTTTTGGTCGGGTGGATCGTTGGAGGAATTGTACGAGCGTGTGGGCCAGCAGCCGTCCGATCCGATGACGGCGGTGTTTTCGGCGGCGATGCGTGAATGGCGTCGCTCTTCCGCCAAGGGCTTGGTTTATAGCGAAGCCGGGAGGTCTGGACTGAGAGACCGGCTGGAACGGGTCATGCAGGTGACCGTCGCCCGCGAGATCGAGCGTCTCGAGCGCTACATGATGTTCCTCGCGTCGGTTGGGTCGACGGCGCCATTCGTCGGTCTCTTCGGTACCGTTTGGGGCATTATGAATAGCTTTCAGTCGATCGCGGTGACGAAACAGACGAATTTGGCTGTTGTCGCCCCCGGCATTGCCGAAGCGTTGTTCGCGACCGCGCTAGGACTGGTCGCGGCCATTCCGGCCGTCATCGCTTACAACAAGCTGTCGACCGATTTGGGCCGCTACGCTGGGCGCATGGAAACGTTCGCTGGAGAATTCATCGCAATACTATCGCGCCAGATCGAGGAAACGAGCTAGGACGATGGCGATTCAAACCAACAATAATGGGCGTTTCGGTGGCCGTGCTCGCCGCTATCAACCGATGGCGGAAATCAATGTGACACCGTTCGTCGACGTCATGTTGGTGTTGTTGATTGTCTTCATGATTACGGCACCGCTGTTGACGGTGGGTGTGCCGGTGGATTTGCCGAAAACCCGAGCGGCGGCGTTGTCGGATACGGACGAGCCCTTGGTAGTGACGATCAACGCGACGGGCGCGATTTTCCTGCAGGAGCATGAGACGCCGATTGAAAACTTGGTGCCGCGGTTGGTGGCGGTTACCGGCGCCAATCCGGATATCAAGATTTTCGTTCGCGGCGATAAGGCGATCCCGTATGGCAGCGTCATGGAAGTCATGGGCGCGATTAGCGCCGCGGGGTTCAAAAAAGTTTCGCTGATGGCGGAACTACCAAAGCCGGGTGCTCCTAAGAGCACTGCCCGCCCGCAAAACAACCGGCGATGACGGAGAGCTTGAATGCGCGTTCCGTTGGTGATTTCGTTCGGCTTTCATATCGCGATTTTCGTTTTCGCGTTATACGGATTGCCGTCGCCGAGCCAAAGCATCGTGATGGAACATCGGGTGATCGATGTCGAAATCGTCTCCGCGACCGAGACGCCGGAGCCGACGCCCGTGCCGAAACCGGCACCGCTACCGAAGAAGACGGTAAAAGCGCCACCACCCAAGCCGCCAGCACCGCCGAAGCAAGTGGCCGCCCTGCCGCCGGCTCTCGAGCCCGCGCCGGCACCTCCGCCGGAGCCCGAACCGCAGCCCAAGCCGGTCGAAGCGAAGCCGGAGCCCACGCCGCCGGAACCGAAAGCGAAGCCAAAACCCAAACCTGCGCCGCCGAAAGTAGCGCCTCGTCCGAAACCTCGTCCGAGGCAAGATTTCGCCTCGATGATGTTGAAGACGGTCCAAAAGCTGAAGGATGCGCCGCCGCCGAAAAAAACGCAGAAAAAAGAAAAAACCTTCGATGAGAAAATGGCGGCTTTGATGAATCGAAAAAATGTACCGGCACCCGAACGCGCGCAACAGGCGCCGCTTGGGGAGAAGCTGACGATCAGCGAGATCGATGCGATCAAGCGACAGATCGAACGATGCTGGTTGGTGCCCGCAGCCATTGGCGCGAAGGATGTCCAGGAGATGTCGGTTCAGGTTCGCCTGAAGTTGAATCCGGACGGGACATTGCGGGAATCCCGCATTGTCGACCGGTTCCGGATGGAGACGAATGCGACGTACAAGGCGGTTGCCGAGAGCGCGTTACGCGCGATTCGCAATCCACGGTGCAGCCGGTTTAATCTGCCGCTGCAGAAATTCGACGTTTGGAAGGACATGGTCTTGCGGTTCAATCCCAGCGAAATGGTAGGACGGTAATGAGACAAGGTCTTGTGCGCGGTTTGCTCGCGGTTGTTATGGCAGTCGTTATATCCTTCGGGGCAGGTTTACCACCATCGTTGGCACGGGCGGAGGTCCGCATCGACATTACGCGAGGGCATCTGGAGCCTTTGCCGATCGCGATCACGAATTTCTTTGGTAAAGGAACTCAGGATCAGGAAGTCGGTACTGATATCGCGACGGTAATTGCGGGCAATCTGGAACGTTCGGGATTGTTTAAGCCGATAGATAAAGGCGCTTTCCTGCAAAAACCCGAAGCGCTGCAGGTCCAGCCCCGCTATTCCGATTGGCGAGTCATCAATGCACAAGCCTTGGTGAACGGTAGTGTCAGTTTGCAGCCGGATGGCCGCCTGCGGGTCGAGTTCCGGCTCTGGGATGTCTTCGCGGAAGCGCAGATGACGGGTCTCGCTTATTTCACAGAACCGAACAATTGGCGTCGCGTCGCGCATATTATTTCGGATGCTATTTACAAACGGATCACCGGAGAGAGCGGTTATTTCGACACGCGTGTCGTCTATGTCGCTGAAAGCGGGCCGTTGCGCCGCAGGGTGAAACGTCTGGCCATCATGGATCAGGACGGGGCCAATATTCGTTATCTGACCAATGGAGATGCTCTGGTTCTGACGCCTCGCTTCTCGCCGGCCGCGCAGGAAATTACGTACCTGTCCTATTTCAACAACACGCCGCGCGTTTATTTGTTCAATATCGAATCAGGCCGCCAAGAACTGCTTGGCAATTTCAAGGGAATGACGTTTGCCCCCCGATTTACACCGGATGGGCAATCGGTCCTCATGGCCTTCGCGGAACGTGGGAATTCGGATATTAGGTTGATGGATTTGCGGACGCGGAAATCCACCAGACTGACAACGCATCCCGCGATCGATACCTCGCCGAGTGGCTCTCCTGATTCGCGTTTCGTCGTCTTTAATTCGGATCGTGGCGGCTCCCCGCAGATTTATGTGATGAATATAGACGGCAGCAACGTCCACCGCATTAGTTTCGGGCGCGGGCGCTACGCGACGCCGGTTTGGTCGCCACGTGGTGATCTAATTGCCTTCACCAAGCAATTGTCGGGCGAATTTTATATCGGCGTGATGCGTCCGGATGGCAGCGGTGAGCGCCTTTTAACGAAGAGCTTTCTCGATGAAGCGCCCACATGGTCGCCGAACGGCCGGGTTTTGATGTTTTTCCGCCAGCAGCCAAGCGACTCAAAAGGCCGCGGCGGTCGAACCAGACTTTATTCGGTGGATCTGACGGGATACAACCTGCGCGAAGTCATCACGCCGGGCGACGCTTCTGACCCGGCGTGGTCGTCTTTATTACAGTAATCATCACGAAATTTTGTGCACGACAGTCAAGTTGCACTATGAAATTTCTTGATAGGTGGTTGTATTTGAACAATTCACGTGCATATTATCGGCACCTCGCAAGGGGATTTGTATTGAATCTTCGGCATTTTGACGGGTAAAGGTGAACTAATGCCTATTAAATTTTTGAGCATCGCTGCCGCTCTGTTGCTCGTTGCGGCATGTGCGACTGAATCGACCGACGAGGGAAAGACCGCTGGCGCGGGTGGTTCTAAAACCACAGGCGCTTCGTCGGCTCCCAGCAGCTCCGTGAACACTGGTTCGACAGTGTCAGCGCCGTCGGCGGGATCTGCGGAAGAATTCATTACGATCGGTGATCGTGTCTATTTTGGTTTCAATAAAGCGGAAATCAGAACTTCGGACGCGGCGACGCTGAACGATCAGGCCGCTTGGCTGAAGAAGTATCCCAGCATCACCATCGTCGTTGAAGGGCATTGCGACGAGCGTGGGACTCGGGAATATAATCTTGCGCTGGGTGAGCGCCGCGCCAATGCAGTGAAGGAATATTTGGTGAGCCGGGGTATCTCGGCAAACCGTGTGCAAACAATCAGCTACGGTAAGGAACGTCCGGCCGTTCTCGGTTCGAACGAATCCGCGTGGCAGCAAAACCGTCGCGGCGTTAGCATCGTAAAAGGTGGCGCGAGCTAAATTTCGATCAACGCTTTCGGCTGAATTATAGGACGCGCGTCGTTTTGGAACGGCGCGCGTCTTTGCGTCATAATCTGGCCGTATTTTAAGTCGAGCATAGTGATTATGTTGGTCCGTACAGGAATTTTCAGTTTTTTCCCGCTCTTCGTTGTCGTGGCTTCCGTCTCAGCGGCCGCCGCGCAAGACTCGTCGATTGTTGGCGAATTGGAGCGGTTGCGCCGTGATATGAACACTTTGCAGGGTTACGTGTTTCGCGAGGGCAAGCGACCGACATCGGTACCCGGTGGCGCCGGGTTGCCGGAATTTGCCAGTCAGGATTCGGTCTCTCAGCTTCAGCTGCAAATACAAGAGATGCGGCGGCAAATGCGAGATATGAACGGCCAGTTCGAGGAAATTAAGTTTAAAATTGGCCGCACCGCCGAACGTCTCGACCGGTTGGTCGCCGATGTAGACTTGCGATTACGGGCGCTGGAAGAAGGCCGCCCGAGCGTGGGGTCCGAACAATCGGTCTCCGCACCGCTCGGCGCTCGACAATATGCAGCGTCGCCCGACGTGACGGCACCCAAGACGACGGTTATTTCGTCGGAGACAGAGACTTCCCCACCCAAGGATAAAGAACTTAAACCCGGTCAACGACCCTTCGGTGTCATCAGCAAGAACGATTTG
>JABJCS010000828.1 GCA_018665505.1 Alphaproteobacteria bacterium | reverse complement strand
GATGTTTTATTTATGATGTCGGTTGTGCGTATTTTTAATATTTTTAAACCGGCTTTATTGCAGGTAATTATTTTACCTTCATCATCAATCGTGATTACAGCATTAGACATACTTGTGAGCATGCTGTGATTGTAAGCACGTTCTTTAGCTACATCTTCAAAGAGCTTTGCATTTTCGAGTGCGATAGCTACCTGTTGAGTAAACGCTTTCAGTCTAGACTCATCTTCATCTGTGAAAGCACCACCTTTCTTATTAAGGGCTTGTGTACAACCAATGCATTCTCCTTCTTTATTTATAATTGGAACACAAAGAATAGAACTCGTAAAATACCCAGTTTGCTTATCAAATCCGGGATTAAACCTTAGGTCTGCATAAGCATAAGGTATATTTATAGTTTCCTGAGATTGGAATACTGCTCCAGCAATGCCGGCATCGTTCGGTAGGCGAATTTCTCCAATGCCATCACCCATTGCAACCCGAGAGAATAACTCGTTCGATTTTTTATCATTCAAAAAAAGAGTTGCCCGGTCTGCATTTAGCATATGCGTTGATTCAACCATCACTCTTTGTAGCAAGGTGCCAAGCTCAATTTCAGCTGTAACATCTGATACAATATCTAAAAATTGCATCTCTTTTTCACGCGACCTTACCATCTCCTCCATCCCTTGGGCGTTCTGAAGGGATACGGCCGCTTGAGCTGTAATAGCCTCTAAAATTTCTAAATCGTCTTTTGTAAAGCGGCCCTTTTTTTTATTTAAAATTTGAATTACACCGAGGATGTCATTTCTTACGGTTTTTACTGGTGCACAGATGATATTTTTAGTGACATAACCCGTTTGTTCATCAATTGCCTTATTAAACCTTTCATCTTCATAGGGATGGTGAACCGCCTCTCCTGTGCCGGATTGAAACACGGCTCCTGCAATCCCTGTTGTATTTAAAATTCTAATTTCTCGTGTGAGGTCGCCTTGCGCCAATCGGGAGTATAGTTCACCACTTAATGGATCATGAAGAAATAAGGTTCCCCTTTCTGCTCCTAATTCTTCTGTGGTCATCTCGATTAGTGTCCACAGAATTTCTGTTAAATTTTGCAATCCAGCAATTCTTTTTGTAACGGATAGAAGCATTTCCGTTTGTTTCAGTTTGACTTGGCTACGGACTAATTGCGCCTTCAATTCCACTGCATCGACAGAGTCCGGGTTAGCACTTATAATTTTTGCATTATTCGACTTACTTGGCATAATTTTTTGCTCCACGTTGCTTGGACTCAAGTTCTTCTCTTAGTCTCATAATAGTACTTTGAAAATGGGTATATTTATCAATATTTTCGGACTGTTGCTTCTGTAATTTTGCTTCATAATCAAATTTTAAGCTCTCCAATTCGTCACGCAGGCGGGAGGCCGTCTTTTTCAGCTGCAGATTTTCACTTGCAGATTGCTGGACAGCATTTTGAACAGCGGCATCTTTTTCGAAACGCTGGGTTTCTAATTCATCCCGCAAGTTAGAGGCGGTATTTTTCAGCTGCTGTATTTCCACTGCAGACCGCTGCACAGCCTTCTGAACGGCGGCATCTTTTTCGAAACGGAGGCTTTCTAGCTCATCCCGCAGGCTAGAGGCAGTATTTTTCAGCTGCTGTATTTCATCTGCAGACCGCTGCACAGCCTTCTGAACGGCGGCATCTTTTTCGAAACGCTGGCTTTCTAGCTCATCCCGCAGGCTGGAGGCGGTATTTTTGAGTTGCAGTATTTCATCTGCAGACTGCTGCACAGCCTTCTGAACAGCGGCATCTTTTTCGAAACGGAGGCTTTCTAACTCATCCCGCAGGCTGGAGGCGGTATTTTTGAGTTGCAGTATTTCATCTGCAGACTGCTGCACAGCCTTCTGAACAGCGGCATCTTTTTCGAAACGGAGGCTTTCTAGCTCATCCCGCAGGCTAGAGATGGTATTTTTCAGCTGGTAAAAATCATTAGCGATATCAGCGCGCACCTGCTGAATACCTCTATCTTTTTCAAATTCCTGTGATTCTAGTTCTGATCGAAGCGCTGCAATCGTTTCGCGCAAATGAATAGCTTCCAACTGTGCGTGGCGTATCTCGTCGTTTATAGTTTTTTCTTGCATCGGGTAATTTTCTTAAATGTCTAATTCTGTTCTGTCTCGTTTGCAATAAAGAGATATATTGGAGTGCTTTATTACTCACCACACGGCTGCAGAAATTCTGAGTACCCAACTCTGCGTATTAAACAAGTCGATTCAGGATACAACCAAGGAAATGAGGCTAAATCTCGATAATGGAAACTATGTAACGTGAATGATACTCCATTGATGATGAGAGGGCAAAAAGTTGCCATTATTGGGGGAGGAGTTTGTGGGCTGGGCATTGGCTGGCGCCTAGCGCAGGCGGGCTGTATCGTTGATGTCTTTGATCGTGGTCAGGCTGGGCGCGGTGCCAGTTGGGCGGCAGCTGGGATGCTAGCGGCCCGGGCAGAGGCGGAGCCTGGCGAGGAAGCGCTGCTTAACCTTAATGTGCATGCTCAGGAAATCTGGCCTAAATTTGCCCGTGAGCTCGAAGCTGCAGCAAATATTTCCATCGGATATCGCGATGAAGGAACGCTAATTGTAGCACCTACCCGTGACGACGCTGAACAGCTTCAATTCACTTACGAGTACCAGAAAAGCCAAGGATTAGACGTCGAATGGCTCAATGCAGCCCAGGTGCGCCGAATGGAGCCCTATTTGGCGCCCGGGATGTCGGGTGGCGTTTATAGTCCGAGCGATCATCAAGTCGATAACCGGGACCTCTCCTTGGCATTGAAAGCGGCTTTCCTGGCTGCGGGCGGCACGCTGCACGAACAGACGAATGTAGACAGGTTGGAAACCGAAGGAGGCCGAGTGACCGGCCTGCGGATCGGTGAAATATCGCATGAAGCGGACACCGTGGTGCTCGCCGCGGGGGCGTGGTCGCGCGATCTTGATGGCCTACCGGAGAACGTCCAGCCACCAGTGCGGCCCCTGAAGGGACAAATGATGTCGGTCCGTATGGACCCGAGATTTCCGCTTTTGCGTCATGTTCTTTGGGCGCCGGAGGGGATATATTTGGTGCCGCGTTCGGATGGCAGGCTGATAATCGGCGCGACCGTCGAGGAAAAGGATTTCGACACGGATCTGACCGCTGGCGGCATTTTGCATTTGTTGCGTGAAACCTGGGAGGTATTGCCGGGTATTGACGAGTTGCCCATTGACGAGATGTGGGTTGGGTTCCGGCCCACGAGTCGTGACGATGCGCCGATCCTCGGTCCGACAGAGTTAGACGGTCTGATCGTGGCCACCGGGCATCACCGGAACGGAATTTTGTTAACCCCGCTTACAGCGAACGCCGTAAGCCACTATATTCTAACTCGGGAGTTGAGTGACGAGATCAAGCCGTTCGGGCAGGATCGGTTCCATTTGAACCGCAGTTCGGCGCAAGCCACCGAGCGGCAGGCAGGGGCAGTGCGATGAGTGCGACCATTTCGGTAAATGGTGTGGAGAAATCAGCGGCGACGGCATCGACGATTGCTGATCTCCTTGCGGCGGAGAACGTCGATCCCGGCGCGCGGTTTTTGGCGGTCGCAATCAATGGCGCCGTTATTCCGAGATCCAAATGGGATGGGGCGGAGATCAATCCTGGCGATGCCGTCGAGATCGTCAGCCCGGCGCCCGGCGGTTAGAGGGCGCGGAGAATAGTATGTCGAACGCTGAACAAGATATTCTGACCATCGCGGACAAGAGCTTCGGCTCGCGTCTGTTGATCGGCAGCGCCGGTTATCCGAACAATCAGTTGATGCTCGATTCAGTCGCGGCGAGCGGCGCGGAAATCGTCACCGTCGCCATCCGGCGCATCTCCCTGCAGGGTGGTGCCGAGACTATGATCGATTTGCTGGCGGGGGATTATCATATTCTGCCCAACACCGCTGGATGCTTTACCGCGCGTGATGCAATTCTCACAGCGCAATTGGCGCGCGAAGCCCTAGAGACGAATTGGGTCAAGCTCGAAGTGATCGGTGATCGGGAGACGCTTTACCCGGATTCCGAACATCTTCTCGAAGCGGCCGAGGAATTGGTTGGTGACGGTTTCACCGTTATGGCCTATAGCACAGACGATCCTATTTTGTGCCGCAAACTGGCCGATCTCGGGTGCGCGGCGGTGATGCCGTTGGGTTCGCCGATTGGATCGGGAATGGGGATCTTGAACCCCTACAATATTGAAATCATACGCGCCCAATTGAGTGTTCCGGTGATTGTCGACGCGGGCATCGGCACGGCATCGGATGCCGCACTGGCCATGGAATTGGGTTGCGATGGGGTCTTGTTGGCATCGGCGGTCGCGAAAGCGCGTGATCCAGTCGGCATGGCAACCGCGATGCGCCACGGAGTCGAAGGGGGACGGCTGGCGCATCTATCGGGACGCATCCCACGCAAACGGCACGCGGAAGCGTCCAGTCCACAGCGAGGTATCATCGGCACGTGACCCTACCCGACCCCCCTCTCCTTTTAATCACAGACCGGACCATGGTTCGCGTTTCTCTGGAAGCTGCGCTTGAGCGCTCCTTCGACGGCGGTTGCCGCTGGGTTGTGATACGTGAAAAGGATCTTGATTCGGACGAGCGCATGAAACTTGTCGAAACGATTCTGAAACTCGCGGAGCCCTATAACGCTAAAATCTTGGTCAATGCCGACATGAAAGCGGCGGAAATCGCCCACGGCGTCCATTTGCCGCAAGGGCAATCTTGCACACATGCAAGGGCAACCTTGGGCCCAGACAAAATCATTGGTGTATCGGCTCATTCCATCGGCGAAGCAGGCGCCGCCGCAAGTGCGGGCGCGGATTACGCGACGATCAGCCCCATGTTCCCGACTCAGAGTAAACCTGGCTATGGCCCGCCACTCTACCTCGATGGACTTAAGCGCGTGGTCGGCAAAGTGACCATTCCCTTGGTGGCCTTGGGCGGTGTGACCGCGGCGACAGCTCTATCATGCCGCCGGGCGGGCGCGTCCGGTGTCGCGGTTATGGGCACGATCATGCGCGCTAGCGATCCGGCGATGGCGGTGTACGATATTTTGAACCAATGGTACGCGGGCGATAACGAGGCCGCTTAAGCTCGATATTAAATCGCGTCGTATTTTTCGATAGCGGGCTCCGTCGCTGCTGCTTTTCCCCATTCCACCATCCAGGGATGTGCCCAGACTGCGTCCATATAGGCTTGGCTGTCCGCCGCGATATCGACGCTATAGGTTCGCAAGCGCGAGACCACCGGCGCGTACATGGCGTCCGCCGTGCAGAAATCACCAAACAGAAACGGCCCGGCCTGTGCGAAGCGGCTGCGGCAATTACGCCAAACGTCCTCGATGCGCTGGACGTCCGCGTTGACTTCGGCGCTCCGCTCGGGACCTTCGCGGACCAAACGGAAATTCATCGGCAGGGCCGACCGCAACGCACCAAAGCCGGAATGCATTTCCGCCGCCGCCGCCCGCGCAACGGCCCGCGCTGTGGGATCATCCGGCCATAAGCCCGCTGTCGGGTGCTGTTCCGCTAAATACTCGGCGATGGCGAGCGAATCATTGATCAATAGGTCGCCGTCGAGCAACACCGGCACCAGCCCGCTTGGTGAATGTTTCCGGATCAATTCACCGCGCTCTTCGGTATGGAAGGGAATGAAGATTTCTTCGAAGGTGGCGCCGGATTGGCGCATCGACAGCCAGCCGCGCAGCGACCAAGACGAATAATTCTTGCTGCCTACGATCAGTTTATATCCGTTCATGCTTCCCCCGCTTGCGCTTCCGCCAGTCACACCTTTAGATAAGCGACGAAATCTATACGTCTTAATGATCTCCAGCAATTCCGGGAGTTGAATGTTGCCGCACAATCTCGTCGCCCGCGCCACGGGCAAGACCATCACGTTGACACCAGTGACCGAAGACGGTCTGAAAGCATGGTTGAAGAAGGCCGACAAACGGATCCAGGCATGGGTTGACGCCGCACATTTCGATGCCGCCGCCGGGGAGACACTGCTGCTGCCGGGCGCTGATGGTGGGATTGCCGCAGCGCTCTTGGGGATTGAAGGGGATTCGGACCTGTGGTCGTGGAGCGCCGCCGTCGACGCACTGCCGCCGGGCCGCTACGCCCTCTCGAAGGGAACCAATGCAACACTGGCGACCACTGCCGCACTTGGCTGGGCGCTCGGCACTTATGTCTTTGATCGCTATACGGCGACGCCAGCACCGGAAGTGGAGCTTGTCTGGCCCGCCCGCGCCGATCGCCGGGCCGTGGAAGGTGCCGCGAGCTCGATTGCGCTGACCCGCGATTTGATCAATACGCCCGCTTCCGACATGGGCCCGGTCGAACTCGCCGCCGCCGCGCGCAAATTGGCTCGTGAATTCAAGGCGCGTTTCAACGTGATCGTCGGGGACGATCTTTTAAAGAAGAACTACCCAATGGTGCATGCGGTCGGCCGCGCATCGGACCGCGCCCCCCGTTTAATCGATTTCACTTGGGGAAAATCGAGCGACCCGAAAGTGACGCTGGTCGGCAAAGGAGTTTGTTTTGATTCCGGCGGTCTCGATCTGAAACCGCCGGCCGGCATGAAGCTGATGAAAAAGGATATGGGCGGCGCCGCGAATGTGCTCGGCCTTGCCCGTATGATCATGATGGCGAACCTACCGGTGCGCCTGCGGGTATTAGTGCCGGCGGTCGAAAACAGTGTCTCGAGCAATGCGTTCCGGCCGCTCGATGTGTTGACGAGCCGCGCCGGTATCACGGTGGAGATCGGCAACACCGATGCGGAAGGCCGCTTGGTTCTGGCCGACGCGCTGTATGAAGCGTCGTCGGAAGACCCGGAACTGGTACTCGACTTTGCGACACTGACCGGCGCGGCGCGGGTGGCGCTCGGGCCCGAACTTCCCGTCATGTTCGCGAACGACGATTCGCTGGCCGCCGACCTCTCCAAGCATGGCGATGCGGCGGGCGACCCGGTCTGGCGATTGCCGCTTTGGAAGCCCTATCTGCGTACTCTGAAAAGCAAGGTCGCCGATCTCAATAATATCGGAGAGATGCCGCAAGGCGGTGCCATCACGGCGGCGCTGTTCATGAACGAATTCGTCAAGGATACGGTTCCTTGGGCGCATTTTGATATCATGGCGTGGAACACCTCTACTCGCCCCGGTCGTCCCGTTGGTGGTGAAGCCATGGCGATTAGAGCGGCCTTCGGAACGATCGCCGCGCGGTTCGGAAAATAACACAAGGCCCGGTTCCTTGGCCTTTGAGACTTGTCCCGAAGCTAAGCCCGCGCTAGGTTCGATTCGTGATCGGAACGAAGATTAACGGATTCGCAATGGAAATTTCGCCCAACCAAGCCCTCGACCTTTGGCGCCGTAGTGTTGTGCGAAGCGTGCGAAACGATTCCCCCGATTTCTCG
>JABJCS010000827.1 GCA_018665505.1 Alphaproteobacteria bacterium | reverse complement strand
CACCGACATGTCGGCAGCTTACATGCACCAGACGCCGAAATGGCGATTAAAAACGCCCGGGATGTCTATACCCGGCGCAACGAAGGTGTTTCGATCTGGGTGATTGAAGCGGTCAATATCACTGCCTCTTCGCCCGAAGAAAAAGGCCCGCTTTACGAAACGATCATGGATGGTGCGGAGCAAGTAGGCATCATGCGCACGCCCGATTACAACGGCGAATTCCAGGACGGCATCGCCATGTCGCAAACGACAATTCGCCACGGACGACGAATGAGCACCGCCTATTGCTATCTCTATCCAGCGAAGGACTGGCCGAACCTCACAGTGCAGACACACGCACTATCGGAAAAACTGCTGTTCGAGGGCAAGAAATGCGTCGGTGTACGATACACCGTCAAAGGAGAAGTGCGCGAAGCAAAGGCTGGACGGGAAATCCTCATCAGCGCAGGGACAATTAATTCCCCTCAACTCTTGGAACTCTCAGGCATCGGCCAGGCGGAACGCCTGCAAGAACTCGGGATCGACGTCCTGCACGAACTCAAGGGTGTCGGCGAGAACCTTCGTGATCACTATGCGCCCCGCATGAAATGGACGATTCCAAAATCGTTGGCGCTCACGTACAACGTTAAGGGCCGGGGGCCGCGCGTCGTTTGGGAAGCGCTCAAATATCTCTTCACCGACAAAGGATTGCTCGGTATTACGGCCGCCCCGTTGCGTGCCTATATCCGGACACGCGAAGGTCTGGAAGCGCCGAATGCGGTCATCGGGTGGGTGCCTTTCTTGGTCGGTGACAATTTCACCTTAGCTAAGGAATCCGGAGTCACCGCTTTTATGCATATCCTGCGTTCAGAGAGCCAAGGTAGCATTCATGTCTCCTCGGCCGATGCCAAACAGCCGCCGGCGATTCGCTTCAATTTTCTCTCGGCGCAGCTCGATCGTGACGTCACGTTGGAATCGATGCGTATCGCCCGCAGCATCATGACCGCACCGGCGCTCGACGGCATCGTAACCGGGGAGATCACGCCCGGCGCCGATATGGACGCGGATGATGAATTGCTGCAATGGGTAAAAGAAAATGCGGAAACGACCTATCACCCTGTCGGTACCTGCAAAATGGGCAGCGATCCGATGGCGGTGGTCGACGACCAATTGCGCGTCCATGGGATCGAAGGATTACGCGTCGCCGACGCATCGATCATGCCGACCCTGACATCCGGCAATACCAACGCCCCCTCGATCATGATCGGCGAGAAAGCGTCGCGCATGATGCTTGCCACCGCGCAAAATTAGGTTCGGCCATGACTTCATCCGCCGAAATTCGCGCCCAACTTTCCCATCCCGTGATCGATGCGGATGGTCATTGGCTGGAGCCGGTGCCGGTCTTTCTGGATTTTCTCGAAACGGAAGGCGGGTCGGCGATGGCCGACCGATTTCGCGAGAATAAAAAGCGTGAGGACGTATGGTACGGATTGAGTGCAGAGGAACGCCTCGCCCGGCGACTTCGGCGGCCGACATGGTGGGGTGAGCCCGCCAATACACGCGACCGCGCCTCGGCCATGATCCCGGGATTGATGTATGAGCGACTAGACGAATTCGGTGTGGATTTCGCCGTCGTCTATACCACGCTCGGACTGGTACAGGGCTCGATCCCGGACGACGAATTGAGACCGATCATCTGCCGCGCCCTGAACAAGATGAACGCTGAATTGTTCGCGCCCTATCGGGACCGGCTGACACCGGTTGCGACAATCCCTATGCACACGCCAGGCGAAGCCATCGCAGAGCTCCGCCACGCGGTCGGCGAGCTCGGCATGAAAGCAATCATGATCGCAAACCATGTCCGGCGTCCGCTCGACAGCGGCGGGAGCCAGAATACCGGCGGCTACTATCCCTCCGGCGGCTATTATATCGACAGTCTCGCGATGGAGAGCCCCCATGACTACGACCCGTTCTGGCAGGCCTGTATCGATCATAAGGTCGCGGTCACCGCGCATTCCAGCAGCATGGGCTGGGAAGGCCGTGCATCGGTCAACAACTTCACCTTCAACCACATCGGACATTTCGCGGGCGCCAGTCATGTGTTCGCGAAAGCGCTGATCTTCGGCGGGGTTCTGAAGCGATTCCCTCAGTTGAGATTCGGGATGCTGGAAGGTGGTGTCGCCTGGGGATGCAACCTTCTGGCCGATATGATCGGCCATTGGGAGAAACGTCACGAGGCATCAATGCTCGAACATCTAAGCCCAACAAATACGGATATGGAAGAGCTCGCCCGATTGCTGGCCCAGTACGGCGGTGCCGCCTATGCCGGGAAAATCAACGAGATCGTCGCCGGGCCCAGCACCTTGAAACCGTTTTACTCACCGATGGAATTGACCGAGCGCGAGCATCACGCGGGACCGCCAATCGACGATTACGAAGCCGCCGGAATTTCATCGTCAGCGGATCTAGCACATTTGTTCCAAGAGCGTTTTTTCTTCGGTTGCGAAGCCGACGATCCGACAGCTGCCTGGGCCTATAGTGGCAAAACCAAACTCAACCCGATGTTCAGCTCCGACGTCGGGCATTTCGACGTCATCGATATGAGCGGCGTGCTAGAGGAAGCGTTCGAGCTGGTCGAAGACGGTGACCTCAACGAGGCGCAGTTCGAATCCTTTACTTTCGGCAACGCGGCCCGGCTGCACACATCGCTGAACCCTAATTTCTTCAAGGGCACCGTGGTTGAGAAAGCCGTGTCGGCAACGCTATAGAAAAGGCCCGCGGCGATGTCATTCGCCGCGGACCTCTTTCTTTTCGGTCACGTCACCTGCTAGGCGCGCAATTCGCCAGTCAAGGCCGTCCCGTCCGGGGCTAGTTTCCCTTCCGGATCCGGCGCTACCGACGAATCTTCCCTCAGCGACTTACAGAGCCCATAAGTCATCATCAACATGATGACGCTGACCGGCAGGGCCGCTGCGATGGAGGCCGTTTGCAAGGCTTTCAAGCCGCCCGCCAACAACAGCACCGCGGCAACCAGGCCCTCGCCCATACCCCAGATAATGCGGAATTTCTGTGGCGGGTTATCGTCACCCATGCTGAGCATCGTGGTGATCACGAGTGTGCCCGAATCCGACGATGTGATGAACCATGTTGCCAGCAAGAGCGTCGCCAAAGCCGACATCGCCCAGCTGAGCCAATTGATATCCGTCAATCGCTCGATGGTACCGAACAACGCCGACGGCAGGTTCCAATTGCGAACCATATCCAACAGACCGGCGGTACCGCCACCGGACGCCGCCGCCTGAATTTCCATATGCAGAGCGTTGCCGCCGAAAATACAGAGCCAGAAGAAGGCGATTGTCGTCGGGACAAACATGACGCCGACCATGAATTCGCGGATCGTGCGGCCACGCGAAATGCGGGCGATGAACATGCCGACAAAGGGTGCCCATGAAATCCACCATCCCCAGTAGAAGATGGTCCAGCCGCCTTGCCAAGCTTTGTCGCCCGCTTCGCCCGCGACCCAGAAGCCCATCGGCACGGCGTTCCAGAGGTAGTCGCCGATTGTCGTCACGAAGAAACCCATCAGCCATTCGGTCGGCCCCGCGAAGAGGAAGAACGCGACCAGCACGATGCTGAGATAGATATTCCATTCCGATATGATCCGGATACCGTTGCCGACACCGGAGACTGCTGACATCGTCGCCACGACGGAGATGATCGCGATCAAGATGATCTGCGTCATTGTCTCGGGGTCGATTCCGAACAGCACGTTCAATCCTGCCGCCATCTGACTGACGCCAAGGCCGAGAGAAGTGGCGACACCGAAGACCGTACCGAAGACAGCCAACAAATCGACAGCATGGCCGATCGGTCCGTAAATTCGATCGCCGAAAATCGGATAGAGCGACGAGCGGAGCGTCAGCGGCAGTTTCTTACGGAAAGCAAAATAGGCGAGAGATAAGCCGACCATGACGTAGACGGCCCAGGCATGGAATCCCCAATGGAAATAGGTGACCCGCATCGCATGGATCGCACGTTGGTCGTTCAGCGCCGTCGCGCCCGCCTGATCCGCAAAGGGGTTGTTGGGATATTTCCACGCCTCGGTGTTGTCGAAATAGAACAACGGCTCGGCGATGGAGAAGAACAACAGACCGATCCCGACACCGGCCGAGAATTACATCGCGAACCACGAGAAGTTCGAAAACTCCGGCCGCGAATCGTCATTACCGAGACGAATGTTGCCGTACCGGCTGCACATCAAGTAGATTCAGACCGCAAGCATGAGGCAAAAGGCGCTGATATAGTACCAGCTGAGCGTGGCCTCAATCCAACCGCGGACGGCGGAATAGATGCCGTTCGCGAAATCCACATTCAGCGCAGTGAAGACCACGAAGGCCACGACCATGCCTTTAGCGGCCAGTCCCATGCCGCTGTGCAATCCCGTAAAAAACCCTGATTTCGCGACCATATCGGGCGCGTTTCCGCTTTCGTCGGCCATTGCCGATCTCCCTTTGTTGTTCTCAACACGGGATCGGCAAATCCATAAATCGACTAGGCCCAAACCGGGCAACCGTTAACCGAACCAACCCCCATACCAAAAGCAATTTAGAGGGAAGCGACGGAAATGGCGAATTTGGCTAAGTTACGCGTTGCCACATAAGCAAGCTGTAGGGCCGAATGAGGGCGTTTCTATTTTTCAACCCGAACCGACAAAGTCCATTCGATATCCCCGGCTTCCTGGAGTTTCTTGAAGCCGGCCGGTGTCCGGCGCAGCTTCTTGCGTGCGTGCTCCATCAACCCGTCGCGCAGGTCGGCCGGTAGTTTGTCGAACTCAAGGTCGAGATCGACCGGGCCTTTGGTCTT
>JABJCS010000826.1 GCA_018665505.1 Alphaproteobacteria bacterium | reverse complement strand
CCCCGTGGTTTTCCCCATGCTCATCGATTAGGCGAACCTTCGCTACATCGATATCTTCGTTAACGCGCGGACCCTTTTTCTCTGGCGGTGCGTTTACAGGTCTTCTGGCGATCGACGCCTCCTCTTCCTTATGAACCTTGGCTTAGCGGTCTAGGCCCCCTGATGCCTGCCGGTTTCCAATTTAGATGGCCGGACTTGCCGCTTCTTGCAAGAGTGTATGAATCGCGTCATCCAGCGCAAGGATTTCTTGATTCTTTCCGCCTAGCCGTCTGAGCGCGACCGTCCGTTCTTCCGCCTCGCGTTTACCGATGACCATGATCACTGGGACCTTGGCCAGACTGTGTTCGCGGACCTTGTAGTTAATTTTTTCGTTCCGAACATCGGCTTCGACCCGCAGCCCGGCGGCCCGGCAAGCGTTGAGCACCTCCACGGCGTAATCGTCGGCGTCGCTGGTAATGGTCGCGACGACCGCCTGTTGTGGCGCCAGCCACAGCGGCATCCGCCCGGCGTAGTGTTCGATCAACACGCCAAGGAACCGCTCGAACGATCCTAGTATCGCCCGGTGCAGCATAACCGGGCGATGCTTATCACCATCCTCGCCGACATAGTTGGCGTCGAGGCGTTCCGGCAGCACGAAATCGACCTGCAAGGTGCCGCATTGCCAATCCCGGCCGATAGCGTCGCGCAGCACGAACTCCAGTTTCGGGCCGTAGAATGCTCCCTCGCCCGGATTCATCTCCATATCGACGCCCGCGGCTTTGGTCGCATCCAACAACGCTTTCTCGGCTTGATCCCAAACCGAATCCTCGCCCGCGCGGACTTCCGGCCGGTCGGAGAATTTGATGACGAATTCCTCGAACCCGAAATCCCGATAGATGGAAGAAAGCAGGTCAATGAATTCCTTGGTTTCGTCCTCAATCTGCTCTTCCGTGCAGAAGATGTGCGCGTCGTCCTGCGTGAAGGCCCGTACCCGCATCAACCCGTGCAATGCGCCCGACGGCTCGTTGCGGTGGCAGGAGCCGAATTCCGCCATGCGCAGCGGTAGGTCGCGATAGCTCTTGGTCCCCTGCTTAAATATTTGTACATGGCCGGGACAGTTCATCGGCTTGAGTGCCAATACTTTGTCGCCTTCATCTTCCGCCGTGAACATATTCTCGCGGAATTTCTCCCAGTGACCCGAGCGTTCCCAAAGGGCACGGTCGATCAGTTGCGGGGTTTTCACCTCGACATATTCGGCGGCTTCCAGGCGGTCCCGCATATATGTCTCCACCGCGCGATACATGGTCCAGCCCTTCGGGTGCCAGAAGACACTGCCGACCGCTTCTTCCTGGATATGGAACATGTCCATTTCCCGCCCGAGTCGACGGTGGTCGCGTTTTTCGGCTTCTTCCAGGCGATGGAGATAAGCCTTCAATTCTTTCTCGCTGCGCCAGCAGGTGCCGTAAATCCGCTGTAGTTGCGGATTTTTGGCGTCACCGCGCCAATAAGCGCCGGCTAGTTTCAGCAGCTTGAATGCCTTGCCGAGTTTTCCTGTCGATGGCAGATGCGGTCCTGTACAGAGATCGAGCCAGTCGCCCTGTCGGTAGATTGAAATATCCGCGGAGGCATCGATGGTACCGATATGTTCCGCCTTGAAGGATTCGCCGGCCTCGCTGAAATGTTTGATCGCCGCGTCGCGGTCCCAGATTTCCCGGATGATTTCCTCGTCGCGATCGACGATTTCCTGCATCCGTTTCTCCATGGCCTCGAAATCATCCGGCGTGAACGGCTCTTCGCGATGGAAGTCGTAATAGAAGCCGTCCTCGATCGATGGGCCGAATGTGATCTGTGTGTCCGGGAATAGTTCCTGCACGGCTTCGGCGAAGATATGCGCGGCGTCGTGGCGCAATAAGTCCAACGCATCTGCATGATCGCGGGTGACGATTTCGACATGCGCATCTGCTTCAATGGTCCGTGATAGATCGCGCAAATCCCCGTCGACCTTGACGGCGAGCGCCGCCTTCGCAAGTCCAGGGCCGATATCGGCCGCCAAGCCCGCGCCGCTGACCGGCCCGTCGAAATTGCGGACGCTGCCGTCCGGAAGTGTGATCGCTACCATATTCTTATCCCTCAAACTCTTCGCAATTGCGAAGAGCGCCCGTGTTTAACGCAAGGTTAGTTGGGCTTCAACCTCTTCGAAGCCGACATCGGCCAAGTTTGGTTTCCGTAAAATCCTCACATCCGGCCCGCGCTGCGCGCAAAGCGCCGGGTCCGAGGCCGATGAATACAACACCAAGGACGGGCAACCGGTTGCCGCGATCAAATGCATGGGGCCGGTATCATTGCCGACCGCCCCCGCCGCGCGCCGCGCCAATCCGGCGATTTCCATCAAATTGGTCTCGCCGGTCAGATCGATTGCACCAGGACAAGCGGCGTGAATGGCGGCAGTGACATCACGTTCCGCCTCCGTGCCGAGAAGAACAGGTGTCAGGTCTTGTTCGATCAGACTCCGCGCTAAATCCGCATAGTGCGGCCAGCGTTTG
>JABJCS010000825.1 GCA_018665505.1 Alphaproteobacteria bacterium | reverse complement strand
TTTTTCCCTTGGGCTCGCTCATCTCGTCATCCTCCTATCGGATCAAACTTTCACCAGAATATCATCGCCCTCGACCTTTACTTCAAAGACCTTGAGGGCATCGGTCACGGGCGCGCAGAGGGCCTCGCCGGTCTTGATGTTGAAGCGCCCTTCATGGAGGGGGCACTCGATCTCGTCGCCTTCTTGGAAGCCATCGACCATCGATGCATAGGCATGGGTACATATGTTGCTGGTGGCGTGAAAATCGCCATCCAAATTGTAGATTGCGATGTCTTCTTCGCCGACTTGAACACGGATCGGTTCTTCGGGTGCGACGTCGGCCTTTGCGGCCACGCGGTGCCAGTTATCTTCGCTCACGGTAGTTCCTCTCTCAAACGATGCCGCGGACATAAAATTGCGGCATTTAGGTTTCGCTAATCGTTGGAATTCTAAGTATATCATGGTCTGGCGTTTTCCAAGTGGGTGCGCGCGTTCAGCGCCGCAAGAACCGTCCTGATGTTACCTTTCGATCCGACCCCGGCCGCGATTGTGCTGGTCGTTATTGCATTTTTAGTCGCCGGCACATCGAAAGGCGTGCTTGGCGTCGGTATCCCGTTGATTGCGGTTCCGGCGTTGAGCGGCGTGATGCATCCGGCGACAACACTCTCAGTCTTAGCGCTGCCGATCGTGCTGTCCAACTTGTGGCAGGCGTTGGAGGGGCGGCGCTTCGGTCAGACGTTCCGACGGTTCTGGCCCGCGATTCCGACGATAATCCTAGGCGGTGTCTTGGGGGCCCAATTCATCACGACGATTGACCCAAAGTCGGCGCAAATAGCGCTGGGAGCGATCGTCTTGGTCTATGCGATCTCGCAATTAACCGGTGTGCGAGTCCCGGCGCCGGCCCCGACCGGAGAAAAGTTTTGGACCGCATGCGTCGGGTTCTTGTCCGGCCTGCTAGGTGGCTTTGCCGCCTATTTCGGGCCGCCGGTGATCATGTATTTACTGGCGCTTAAAGTGACGAAAGAAGAATTCGTGAGCTGTGCCGGGATGCTCTACCTGATCGGCATCATGCCTGTCTTCGCAACCCTCGTTTATAAGGGGGTTTTGGGTAAGCCCGAGCTGATGCTCTCCGGCATCGGTGTGATCTTAATTTTAACGGCGGTATTTTTCGGGACCTGGCTACGGGGGCGTATTTCCCAAGAAATATTTAGGAAAGCGCTGTTGGTAATCTTGATCGCGATGGCCCTGAATATGCTGCGCCGGGGGCTTTTTTAACCAGTGTAGAGCGCGTTGAAGCGCTCCAAAAAGCGATCTTGCACTTCGTGCGGCGGCAAGGCGCGCAGCCGTATCCGGTCGATGCCCTGGTGTCGGCCAAAGTATCGGAGTGATTCCTTTTCCTCGAAATCAGCCAATTGCCGAGCTTCGAGAAACGCCGATGCATGATCCGCCTTCTTGATTAATGTAGAGATCGCGCGCGGCAGTTTCGCGGGCAGGCCGAACCGAAGATGCACGGCGATGGCCAACCGTTCCTCCAGATTATGATAATCCACACCGACCGCGGCCTTGAAGGGCGAAATCAAATCGCCAATGACATATTCTGGGGCGTCATGTAGCAGCGCCGCAAGTCGCCATTCCCGATCCAAGTTCGGCCGGAAGCGCACCGCCAAGCGTTCCACCAAAATTGAATGCTGTGCGACCGAATAGGCCCACTCACCCTTGGTCTGCCCGTTCCAGCGCGCGACGCGGGCGAGACCATGTGCGATGTCGTCAATCTCGATATCGAGTGGGGAGGGGTCGAGCAGGTCGAGGCGGCGGCCGCTCAACATGCGTTGCCAGGCTCTTGATGCGGCTTTAGCCATCAGATCTGTCGCTTCCCTTTGTCTTTTTCGTCGGGGTTGGATTTGTCCTTCGGTGTCTCCGGATGGACGCGTGGTATCACGATATCGCCGTTTTCGTTTATATAGGGCTCACCAAATTGCGGCAGTGAATGCATGAACAGCTTCATGGCCTCCATTAGTGTGCGCATTCCCTCGGTCACCAGCTCTTCCGGTGACTTTTGGTCTTGAGGTGGATCCGCCGCCGATAGCGGAGACGAAATGAGTGAGATCGTCAGGAACGCGACGATAGCGCTGCGCAACATGTTGGACTCCTATCCTGCAATCCATCATATCAGGTTGGCGGATGTTAGACACAATTGATCCGGCTTGAAGGAGAGTAAAATGGCGGCGAATGGGGAAATGAGCGTCGGTATTGGCGGGTTCGGTGCGATCGGTATGGCCGTCGCCAGGGCCCTCGACGGCGGGAGTATTCCGGGGATGCGGTTGGCGGCGGTCTCCGCCAATGACAAACCGGCCGCGGCGGCACGCATGAAGGATTATGCGTCCCCTGTTTCGGTCGTGGGATTGGCGGCCCTCGCCGACACCTCGGATATCGTTATCGAATGCGCTCCGTCCGCTGTGTTTCGCGAAGTGGCGGAGGCCGCGATCGAAAAGGGTCGCATCTTCATGCCGCTCTCTTGCGGGCAATTGCTCGATCATATGGATTTGGTCACCCGGGCGGAGGAGAAAGGTGCTCGGATTGTTGTACCGACCGGTGCACTCCTAGGATTGGACGCCGTACGGGGAGCCGCAGAAGGCGAAATCGAGTCCGTGACTATGGTCACCCGCAAGCCGCCAAGTGGTCTCGCGGGTGCGCCGCATCTAGTTGAGAACGATATCGATGTGAGCGATTTGTCCGAACCGTTGATGGTTTTTGACGGCAGCGCTCGCGGCGCCGTCAAAGGGTTTCCGGCGAACGTGAATGTCGCTGTGGCGCTTAGCCTTGCGGGAATTGGACCGGACCGAACGACCATTCAAGTGTGGGCCGACCCCGGAGTGACCCGGAATACGCACACCATCAAGGTCGAAGCGGATTCGGTGCGTTTCGAGATGACGATCGAGAATGTGCCATCGTTAGAAAACCCACGCACCGGGGCATTGACGCCGCTCAGTACTATTGCGGCGCTGCGAGGGCTCGTTCAGCCATTAAAGGTTGGGAGCTAACGTTCCCGTCTACTTACCTTGGAAGTTAGCTTTGCGCTTCTCATTATAGGCCAGGATGCCTTCCACGCGATCTTCCGTCGTGACCATGCGATTGTACGCTTCGAGCTCGAACATATAGCCACTCTTCAAATCGACGTTCTGTGACATGTTCATCGATTTTTTAGCTTGGCGAATGGAGATTGGGGCGTTGTCGCAAATCCGTTGAGCGGTCGCGAGGGCTTCGTCGAGCAGGCTTTCACCTTCGCAAAGTTTGTTCACAATGCCGTATTCGTACGCTTCTTCCGCGGAGATCGGCGTACCGGTCAGAATAATTTCCTTTGCGCGCCGCAAACCGACGGCACGTGGCAGGTTTTGGGTGCCGCAGGCTCCTGGCATGATCCCGAGCGTTACTTCCGTGAGCGCAAAGCGGGCGTGCTTTGCGGCGTACACGAAGTCGCAACCGAGGGTCATCTCGAAACCACCTGCATAGGCAGCGCCGTTGATCGCGGCAATGATCGGCACCGGGCAGTCCATTTCCGCCATGATCATTTGCTCGAACAAGGCATGTTGTGCCATCCATTGCGCATCAGTCATGCCGTTGCGTTCTTTCAAATCGGCACCGGCACAGAAAATACGGTCGCCGGAGCCGGTCAGGATGGCACAGCGAATGTCTTCCTGGTCGCAATAGAGGCCGCTCCATAGCTCCCGTAGTTCCTCACCCATAAGAGTACTCATGGAATTTCCGGCTTTCGGCCGGTTGAGGGTTACCACCAGCAGGTGGTCGCCTTTCCGCTCGAGTTTAATCGTCTCGAAATTGTCACGCATGATCTAATCTTTCCCAAAAATGTCGTCGTTGTCTTGCCCGAGCGCGGGCGGAGAATTGCGATAGGGAGGGCGGTCGCCGTCGAATTGCATCGGCAAGCCGACCAATCGCATGTCGGGATTGGTGGGGTCTTGTTGCACGATACCGAGGGCTTCGGTCTGTGGATGGTACAGGACTTCACCCATATGCAGGATCGGTGCATTTGGAATGCCACCCTCTTCCAAAGCTTCTTGCCAGTAGGCGCGGGTTTTCTTCTGCATCACTTCGGTGATTGCACCATTGATCGCTTCGCGGTTCTGCACCCGGTCAGGGTTGGTCGCGAAACGGGGATCGTCCGGCCATTCGGGGAAACCAAGGACTTTGGAAAGTTTCACGAACAACGAATCACCGCCGGCCGCCACGACCAGATAGCCGTCCGAACATTCATAGGCTTGATAGGGCACGATAGCGTTCATGCCGGAGCCGGCGGCTTTCGGAATATCGCCCGAGGCGTCGAAAGCAGCGGCGTGATAGGTCATCCAAGCCAATGCGGTCTCG
>JABJCS010000824.1 GCA_018665505.1 Alphaproteobacteria bacterium | reverse complement strand
GGATCGTGACATTTTGCCTAATATGTCATAGTGTACGTGCAGTTCTTTGACTCGTGGATCACTGGTATCGTTTTACAGAACCCCTCTATACGGGTGAATCAGCGGTATTTTGATACTGTGTATGGGGGTATTCCGCGATTTTTATGAACGCTCCCGCTTCATCCTCCCATTAGAACCCCATGCTGAGCTTGTCGAAGCACGAGGGCGCGGGCGGGATCAGATACGATACGACGAGAGCGGCGGCACTCCCTACTCTCCCAATATCTCCGCCGCGCGGGCATTGAGGCCGTCGACGAAGGGTTTCGGCCCGACGTCGCGATTGGTGTAGCGCATCGGCGAATTGGCAATCAGAAAATCGCCGCTGCCGTCGTTAATCTCGACCAGGCCGCCGGTCGCCTTCAGACCTTCATCACGGACCACGTCGGCAACCGTGCGATAACGGGTGGCCGGGCAACCGGCTTCGAGCAGCATCCGTTCGGCCTCCTCGGCACTATGGCCGAGCGCCCATTCCTCAAGCTCCGCCATGAGGTCTCCCCAGTGTTTCCAACGCTCACCGACGCTGTTGTAACGGGGGTCTTCCGCCCAGCCCTGGCCCGTGGCTTTCGCCATCGCGCGCAGATTGGGGTCGCTGACAGGGACCACCATCAAGAAACCGTCCCGTGCCCGCACCGGGCTATAGACCAGCGGTGGGATGTCGCTCTCAACCTGGGCGTCTTGGAGTTCATAGTAGAGAAGATTGTGCATGCCGCCCTCAAGCGTCACGTCGATGCGCTCTCCCTGTCCGGTCTTCTCGCGCCCATAGAGCGCCGCCGCGATGGCGCCAAAACCGTGCGCCGACGCCAGGATGTCCGCCGCCGTGCTACGATTGTCGATCGGTTTCTCGGCGATCTTCGCATACTCGAAGACCGCCATGTCGTAGCCCGCATGGGCATGGACGATGGGGGCGAACGCGGGGCGGGTCGAGTTGGGGCCGGTCGGCCCGTAGCCGGAAATCGCGCAATAGATGAGGCGCGGGTTGATCGCCGATAATGTCTCGAAACCGAGGCCGAGACGGTCGAGGACGCCGGGGCGGAAATTCTCCAACACCACATCGGTGTCCATGATGAGCTTCTTGATCGCGGCCGTGCCCTCTTCGGATTTGAGATCGAGGACGATGCACCGTTTGCCCGCGTTGAGCTGTGCGAAATAGCGGCTCTTGCCGTCGACCACCGGATGGGCACCGCGGATGGTCTCGCCGCCCGGCGGCTCAATCTTGATGACATCCGCGCCGTGATCCGCCAGCAAGCGGCCCGCGTAGGGCCCAGCCAGAAACATCGAGAAATCCAATACTCGGACGCCGTCCAGCGGCCCCGCAGCCTTTTTCTTCGCCGCCATGATCGACGCGCTCCCTCAATCTTAGATAGGGGAAAAGCTAAGCCGAATCCGACTGTTGGCCACTTTCCTGCTCAGCGACTTCTCTGCGGTGCACAAATTCACGGTGCAGGATATAGACCCCGCTGGCAATGACGATGCAAGTGCCGACGATGCTCCAGCTGTCCGGCACGTCGCCCCAAATGAAATAGCCCAGCAACCCGGCCCAGACGATAGCGGAATACCGGAAAGGCGAGGCGACGGCTGCCTCCGCATAGCGCAAGGCTTCGATCATCGTGTAATGGCCGACCGCGACAAGCGGCACGCAGGCGGCGATCAACCAGATAGAACGACTGTCCGGCACTTCCCAGCCGAAGGGGATCGAGAACAGGCCGAAGACGGCCATGCCGACATTCGCGGTCAACATAATGGCGATGGAGGACTCGCCCGCCGTCATGCTGCGGGTGATGACATCGCGCCCCGCACTGGCCAAGGCGCATGCGAGCGGCAACAAGGCGGTCAGTTGGAAGACGTCACTGCCGGGGCGCGTGATTACGACGACGCCGAGAAACCCGACACCGACCGCCGACCAGCGCCGCCAACCCACTTCCTCCTTCAAGAACGATCCGGCCATCGCGGTGATCAGGAGCGGTGCCGCAAAAGTCAGCGCCACGGTTGTCGCAAGCGGGAGGAACTGGACACTGAGAATGAAGAAATAGGCACTGAAGCCGAGACAGACCGCGCGCGCCGAATGCCCCCGCCAGCGGTAGACCCGCAAGGAGGACCAGCCGCCCCGAAAATAGGCGTAGAGGAGGATCAGAGGCAAGATCATGAAGCTCCGCAGAAACATGATCTCGCCCGCCGGCAGCCCTTCGGTCAGGAGCTTGAGGATGGCGTTGTTGATGCCCATGAAGAGTGCGCTCGCCACCATGAAGGCGATGCCCTTGAGAGGGGCCGACTGCTGAGAGATGTTCGTCATCGAGGGGTGAATTTTCGCATGAACGGCGTACCCTATATGGCGAACGCAGAGGGGCAAAGCCCCCTCACCCTACCCCTCTCCTGCCAGGGGAGAGGAAATTATAGTGTGCCGCTCGGTGACGTCCCCTCGCCCCTGGCGGGAGAGGGTCAGGGCGAGGGGGAGAACTTGGGAGAGAACGGATGAAACTGAAACGGGTCGAACACGTCGCCATCGCGGTTAACGACATGGCGGAATCGATGAAGATGCTGCAAGACACGCTCGGCATCGAGATGGAGTACGAGGAGAAGATCGGCGCTACTCGGCTCGCCATGTTCCCAGTCGGCGAGACCTATCTGGAGTTGTTGAGTTCCGACGCCAGCGCCCAAGATTCGCGGGTCACTGAATGGATCGAGGAGAACGGCCAGAGCCTGTTCCATCTGTGCTTCGAGGTCGACGACATCGACGCGGCGCTCGTCGAGTTGAAGGGCAAGGGCGTGAAGCTGTTGGACGAGGAACCGCGCATCGGACACGGCGGCAGCCGCATCGCTTTCATCAATCCGGAATCGACGGGCAACATCTTGATCGAGTTGGCGGAAATGGCTGAAGGCCACTAGGGCCGTGGGCTACCGGACGCCGGAGAAGTCGAAACGCCCGTATGGTTGGCGCGCACGAATCGGCTTGATCGTGCCCTCCCCCAACACGGTGGCAGAGACCGAGTTTTGGCGGATGGCACCGGACGGCGTGACGATCCACACCACGCGCCTGCTCTATCGTGCCGACGAGGTCGACGACCCGCTGGCCGACATGGAGCAATTCCTGCCGCAGACCTTGGAGGAATTACGAGGCCTGGAAGTGGACGTTGTCGCCTATGGCTGCACGGCGAGCGCGTTGCGAACGCCGCATGAGCATACACGGGACGAGATATCGCAAGCGCTCGATCTGCCGACGGTCACGACGATGGGGACCATCCTGGATGCGTTCCGCGCTCTCGGCGTCACAAAGATTGCGGTCGGCTCACCCTATCCCGATGCCGTCAACGACGCAGAGCGGGAATACTTCGAGGGCCAGGGCCTGACCGTGACCGCCGACGAAGGCCTGATGTTGTTCGAGGCACAGGAGCGAATGCGGCACATGAATCTGGTGCGCGAGGAAGACGTCGAGGCCCTAGCCGAGAAGATCGACAGCCCGGAGGCGGAGGCCGTGTTCCTCTCCTGCGCCGATCTCGCGACACTGGGCGTCATCGACACGCTGGAGAAGAAGCTCGGCAAGCCGGTCATCACCAGCGTCCAAGCCACGTTCTGGGGCAGCCTGCGCGCCGCCGGAATTGAGGATCGGATCGAGGGTTGCGGGCGGTTATTGGCGGAGCATTAAGCCTTCACCGCACAAACCATCACGCTGATATAGGGGAGGACGATAAACCCGTCGCCGTCCATATGCCGCTCCGCGATCGCGGTGAGTTCGGCGATTCCGTCGTCCCAACCGGCATTGTTCAGCGCTTGCGTCACCTTGCTGGAAGACTGCGCCATGCCAAGGAACGTCGGCAGCTTCATGGGCCGAACCCATTCTTCCTCGAACACCTCAGTGCGATCGACCCAATCCAGGGCGGCCATTTCCGCCGCCGCATCCAACTCCCGCTCCGTGCGGGAAAACCCCGGCAGGTATTTCTCGTGGAAGCCTTCATACTCCGCCACCAATTCACTCTTGCGCCAGTTACGGGTATTGCGCGCAATCGTCACGACACCACCCGGCTTCAACACCCGACCGGCTTCCGTGTAAAAAGCGGGCCGGTCGAACCAATGCAGAGCCTGGCCGACGAAGATCATATCGAGCGTCCCATCGCCAACCGATAGGTCTTCGGCCTTGCCGTCCTCGTAGCAGATGGAGGGCCGGCTTTTCGAATCTTCCTCGGCGCGGCGGCGCATATCCTCGCTCGGCTCGACCCCGACGATCTCCGCACGCTCGCCCAGCGCCTTCGAAATCGCGCGGGTCGAGATTCCGGTCCCCGACGCCAAGTCGATCACAGTTAGGTGACCGTCGGGTAGTAATCCCTTCAGCTCTCCCAACATGCGCTGCGGGTATTGCGGCCGGTTTCTGCTGTAGTTGTCCGCCAGGCCTTCGAAGTTCGGTGTAATGGGGCTCATGGTTCCGCATCCAGCAGTGGGTTCTTTTGAGATAAAAGAGTAGCGTGTTTGCGCGATTTGTCTTGGTTTTATGGGAAGGGAAGAAGATGGCTGAAAGTTTTGATGTTGTGGTGCTCGGCACCGGAAACGCGGGTATGGTCGTTGCGGGCGTGGCGCATGCCGCCGGCATGTCGGTCGCGATCGTTGAATCCTGGGATGTCGGCGGCACATGTCCCTTACGCGGATGCGTCCCCAAGAAAGTTTTGGTCGCGGCAGCGCAGACCTTGGCCGCAATCGACCGAGCGAGCGAGCACAAAATTTCCGTCGGTGATGTCTCCCTGGACTGGGGTGCATTAATGGCCCGGGAACGGACCTTCGTCGAAGGCACTCCGGCGGCTTTTATCGGCAGCTTAGAGAGTCGCGGTATCGAGCTGGTGCGAGGACCCGCGAATTTCTCGGGAAGCCATCAGATTGATGTCGACGGCAGAATTTTGGATGCCGGAAAGATCGTCATCGCGACCGGCTCGAAACCACGACCGCTCGCCATCGACGGCGCGGCGCATTTGATCACCAGCGACGATATTCTGGAGATGACCGCTCTACCGGACTCGATGATCTTCATCGGTGGCGGCGTCATCGCCATGGAGCTCGGTCATGTATTGCAACGCGCTGGTTGCAGCGTGACGATCCTGGAAGCCATGCCGCAACTGCTGCCCCGCATGGACCCGGGTGCGATCGCTGAAATCGAACGGGAGAGCGAACGGATCGGTATGAAAATTCTGAAGAGCGTCGATGTGAAATCCATCGCCGCCGACGGAAACACGCTGACCGTCTCTTTCGTCCATGACGGAGTAGAGAAATCCTTGTCCGCCGCCCGGGTCGCCAACGGTACCGGCCGAGTACCCAATATTGACGGTCTCGACCTTGAAGCCGGCGGCGTCACCTATGACGGTTTGCGGATCGAAGTCGACGAATATTTGCGCAGCGTCTCGAACCTCGACGTCTATGTCGCCGGAGATGCGCTCTCACACACCGCGCAACTATCGCCGGTCGCCACATATGAAGGCCGATTGGTTGGAGACAACATCGTCGACGGAGACAGCAAGATTCCCGAATATATTTACATGCCGTCCGCGGTCTATACGGTGCCCGCCGTCGCAACAGTCGGCTTGACCGAAGCGGAAGCGGATGCGGCAGGAAAGGATTACGAAGCCAAGACCAACGATCTGTCCAGCTGGATGTCGGGCCGCACCTATGCGGAGACCGTGGCCTGGTCAAAGGTCCTGGTGGAGAATGGAACGGGTAAAATCCTCGGCGCGCATCTGGCGGGGCATGGTGCTGAGGAAGTCATCCATATCTTTGCCTTCGCCATGC
>JABJCS010000823.1 GCA_018665505.1 Alphaproteobacteria bacterium | reverse complement strand
CTTCAAAAGGCCCGGGACCAAAACCCTTTACCGACGCATAAATCATACGCGGGTTGATCTCTTGAATGCGCTCCCAGGTAAAACCCATCCGGTCCAGGGCGCCCGGCGCAAAATTCTCGACCATCACATCGCAATGCTCGATCATTTTGGTGAAGATCGCCTTCCCCTCGTCCGACTTGGTGTTGAGGGTAATACTGCGCTTATTGCTGTTCAGCATCGTGAAGTAGAGGCTGTCGACGTCAGGAATATCCTGCAGCTGTCCCCGTGTCGCGTCCCCGACGCCCGGCCGTTCGACTTTCAGCACGTCCGCCCCGAACCAAGCCAATAACTGGGTACAGGTCGGACCGGATTGGACATGGGTCATGTCCAGAATTTTCACACCTTCCAATGCTTTAGACATAGCTCTTCTCCTTCCTGTTTCTTAAGACGTAAGGCCGGGCTTACTTCTTCTTTAATGCGCTTTGCGGATTGAGGTTACCGATACGACCGCTTTCGCTACCGGCCGCCGGGTCGATCACCGAGTTGATAAGTGTTGGCTTGCCGGAATCCATTGCTTCGACGACGGCGCTCCGCAAATCATCCGGATTGGTGACGTTCACACCCACACCGCCAAAGGCGGTCATGATAGTGTCGTAGCGCGCCCCCGGCACGAACACCGTCGGCGCCGGATCGTCGCTCACTTCGTTAGCGTCAGTGCCACGATAAATCCCATCATTGTTGAAGATGACAACGCAGACCGGCAGCTTGTAGCGACAGATGGTCTCGACCTCCATGCCGGAAAAACCAAAGGCGCTGTCTCCTTCGATAGCGAGTACCGGGTTGCCAGTCTCAACTGCAGCGGCGATGGCTTGACCCATGCCGATCCCCATTACACCCCAGGTGCCGACGTCGAGGCGCTTGCGCGGTTGATACATATCGATGACGCCGCGCGTGTAATCGAGCGCGTTAGCTCCTTCGTTGACCAGCATCGCGTTCGGGCGATCCTTGATGATCGTGCGCAATACGCCGAGGGCACCGTGGTAGTCCATCGGATCGTTGTTGTTCATCAGGCGCGGTGCCATTTTCGCAATGTTTTCATCGCGCTTCTTCACGATCGCATTAACCCATTCTGTCGGCGGGCCCTGCCAATCATCGCCGATCCCGTCGAGCAAGGCTGCAACGCAAGAACCGATATCGCCGACCACCGGCGCCGCGATCTCGACATTGCTGTCCATTTCCTTCGGTTCGATATCGATCTGGACGAACTTCTTCGGTGCCGCGCCCCATGGCTTGCCCTTACCGTGCGAGAGCAACCAGTTGAGGCGAGCACCGATCATCATAACGACATCGGAATCTCGCAACACTGTCGACCGCGCCGCCCCTGCACATTGCGGATGCGTATCGGGCAACAGGCCTTTCGCCATGCTCATCGGCAGGAAGGGAATCCCACTTTTCTCCACCAGCGATTTGATCGCATCATCAGCTTGAGCGTAAGCCGCGCCCTTGCCGAGAATGATCAAGGGCCGTTCCGCGCTCTTCAACACGTCGAGCGCTCGTTTGACCGCGCTGGGCGCGGGGAGTTGCGCCGGCGCGGGGTCGATGACTTGCACCAATGATTTACGGCCGGCTTCTGCTTCCATGACCTGGCCGAATAGTTTGGCCGGCAGATCGAGGTAGACGCCGCCGGGGCGGCCCGAGACAGCGGCGCGGATTGCACGGGCCAGACCGATACCAATGTCTTCCGCATGCAGGACCCGGTACGCCGCCTTGCAGAGCGTCTTGGCGACGGCGAGTTGGTCCATTTCCTCATAATCGCCTTGTTGCAGGTCGACGATCTCACGTTCGGAAGAGCCGGACATCAGGATCATTGGGAAGCAGTTGGTCGTCGCGTGCGCCAGCGCCGTAAGGCCGTTCAGGAATCCCGGCGCCGAGACGGTCAAGCAAATACCCGGCTTCTTGGTCAGGAAACCGGCGATCGCGGCGGCATAACCGGCGTTCTGCTCATGCCGGAACGACAACACCCGGATGCCCGAAGCCTGTGCCATGCGGCCGAAATCCGTGATCGGAATACCGGGCACGCCGTAAATCGTATTGAGGTCGTTGAGTTTTAACGCATCAATGAGGAGATTGAACCCGTCCGTCAGTTCTTGGGTCTCATCCGGTGTCGTGCTTCCTTCGGCCATAGTCTTATTCTCCCTCGTGTAGTCGCCCTGCCGTTCGCCTCTTGAATTAGGTCGTGCGGATCAATCTAGGTAGTCGACGTATTTACGAATATGTTCGGCGAGCCGCATGGAGTGTTCACGCACTAGTGTCTCGGCAAGCCCGGCGTCGCGGCGCTCCAACGCCTCGATTATGTGAATGTGATCGATCACCGACCGGTTCGCCCGATCGCCGTCGCCAATGGTGCGGGTTCGGATTGACCGCATATGAATGAACAGGTTGTCTGCCATCTGTTCGATGAGGCTGCATTTACCGAGCGCCAAGATCGCCTGATGAAAGGCAATGTTCTTATCGGAGTACTCGTCGAGATGCGCGCGCACGGAATCGCCGTCTTCTTCCGCGAACATAACACGTAGATTAGAAATTTCCGCGTCTGAGGCAGCCAATGTCGCGAGCCGCGCGGCCATACTTTCCAGCGCCGCCCAGGCAGTGACAATTTCGATGATTTCGTCTTTCGTCTTTCGGACGACGAAAACGCCCCGGCGTGGAATGGTCTGCACCAAACCTTCCTGCTCAAGCCGGGCCAAGGCTTCACGTACCGGCGTGCGGCTGACGCCCAAACTTTCCGCTAAATGGCGCTCGTCGAGCTTCGGTGCTTCGGTCGATCCATAGATGTTCATCGACGTGATCGCCCGTTTCAGCGCCTCGTAAGTCTGTTCCTTAAGACTCGTCGAGATGACAATCG
>JABJCS010000822.1 GCA_018665505.1 Alphaproteobacteria bacterium | reverse complement strand
GGACATTCTGCTCGCCGATCTCGACCGGGTCCTGGAAGTCCTCAAGCGCCGTGCCATCGAGCATAAGGATACAGTCTGCATCGGACGCAGCCACGGCATTCATGCTGAGCCCACCACGTTCGGTATCAAGCTGGCAGGGCATTACGCCGAATTCGACCGCAACCGCAAACGCCTCGCCGGCGCCCGCGAAGAGATCGCCACTTGCGCCATTTCGGGCGCTGTCGGCACTTTCGCCAATATCGACCCGCGGGTTGAGGAATACGTCGCCGAGAAACTGGGCCTGACGCCCGAGCCGGTCTCGACCCAGGTTATTCCGCGTGACCGGCACGCCGCGTTCTTTGCCGTCCTCGGTATTATCGCCTCGTCGATCGAGCGTCTCTCTGTCGAAATTCGCCACCTGCAACGCACGGAAGTCCGGGAAGCGGAAGAGTTCTTCTCTGAAGGTCAGAAGGGCTCCTCGGCGATGCCGCACAAGCGTAATCCCATCCTGACGGAAAATCTCACCGGCCTCGCCCGAATTGTGCGATCCGCCGTCGTCCCGGCGATGGAGAATGTGGCGCTCTGGCACGAACGCGATATCTCTCATTCATCGGTCGAGCGCATGATCGGGCCGGACGCGACGGTAACCCTCGATTTCGCTCTGATGCGTATGGCGGGAATGATGGACAAACTGCTCGTCTATCCTGATACAATGATGGCCAATCTGGACCAATTGAAAGGCTTGGTTCATTCTCAACGGGTTCTGTTGGGGCTGACCCAGCGGGGCATGAGCCGTGAAGACGCCTATCAAGCGGTACAACGCAACGCGATGGATGTTTGGAAAGGCGATGTGTCCTTCTTAAACCTTTTGATATCCGACAGTGAAATCGGCGAGTATCTTAGCAATGACGATCTCGAGGAGTTGTTCGATCTCGGTTATCACACAAAACACGTGGACACGATTTTCAAACGCGTCTTCGGCAGCTAGCCGTGTCTCCGTCCTCGTTCTGTGCCTCGCGGCATTTGCGGGACCGGCACTAGCAACAATCGACACCGAGAAGGTCGAGGACAGCGTCCGCCTGCTGAGGATTGCAGCGCTGAGCTTGAAGAACGGCCTCGATCGAGGCCGGGCCTTTACCGGACTCGTCGAAATGCAACTCAAGCGCGGTAAGCTGAAAGCCTCGCGCATCGAGCTTAAAAACATTAGAGATCGGCTTTGGCGTGTCCGTGCCCGTATCCTCACGTCAGATTATCACCTGCGGAAAGGCCGCACGAAAACAGCACGGCGAACATTAGCGGAATCGGTGAAGCTGGTTCCAACAAAAGGCCGGAAAAGAGGCGCCGACGACACATATCTGGAGATCGCAACCCGCCAAGCGGATATGGGCGACTTCTCGGCCGCACTGTCGACTGCCAAACGCATATCCGTCCCGCTCGAGCGGCTTAACGCTTATCTATTGATCGCGGACAAGGCGGCAGCCAGTCGGGACCAAAAGGTCGCCGCATCTGCAAAAAAGATGTTTGGCAGAGCGTTCGCTCTCGCGAAAACCTTAAAAGAAGAGATAACAGAAACGACGGACGTCTTGCTTCGAATTGCCTATGCCCAGATTGATGCCGGGTATAATAAGGATGCGCTTGTCACTTTACGGCATCTGCGCCCCCTGTTGCTGAAATCCGATTTCGACGGGCGCGTCGACCGTATCGCGAATATGGCGGGCAGTTATGTGTTGGCAGGCGATAACAACACGGCGATGGGCCTCGTTCGATCCATTCGAGATATTGGTCACAAGGCACACGCTCTGTCCGCCGTGGCCAGCGCCACAGGGAAAAAGGGCAATATCGACGCTGCCGTGCCGTTGTTCAGCTTAGCATTTCAAGACACAAAACGCCTCGGATCCGAAGAACTCCGCTTCAACGTCATCAAGCATATGGTTCGCCACCAAGCCGAACTCGGCCGCCATGCCGACGCCTTCAAAATGGCAGGTTATATCAGAGACAGACGCATGCAGGCGCTCACCATGTTGGCGATGGGCAAAGCGATGATGTCCATCAACGATTACACCAACGCGGAAACAGTGACCGACTACATACCCTATGTCGGCATGCGCTCGCAGATATTTACCGCCCTTGCGAACGTCAAAGGAATTGCGGGAGAGCGCATGAATGCGAGCGCGCTCTTAGCCAAGGGTCTGGCAGACACTCCATTCAAGAAGATTAATCCTGAAAGCTTGGAATGGGCGTTGCTCAAAACCATTGAAATCCAACGCCGCGTCGGCGCGCCGGAAGCAGCGGTATCCCTCTTCTCCCGCGTCCGGGAGTTGGCAAAGCGGCTTCCCACATTGAAGCCTCGGGTCACGATCCTATCGCAAATGGCGGTCGCTCTGGCCAATATCGACCAGAAACAAATGGCGCAGGATGATCTCGACGTCGCTTGGCGATTGGCATGGCGGGACACCAATCACAAAGATTTCGCCGAAATGCTCTCCAACATTACGGATGCGCAATTGGCGGCGGGCTTCGTGCTGCAGGCCTTCGATACTGCGGCGAGAATTCCGGACGATTCCTCCGGTACCCCGCAAATCACGAGTGAAAATATCGACGCAACATCGCCGCCCGAAACACCAAGAAACAGAGCATTGCGCTCCGTTGCCGTCGCTGCAGGGAAAATAGGTCAGTCGAAATTATCGATTCGGGCAGTACGGGCTATTTCCAACGAAACGGCGCGCGCGTACGCGGTCGCGAATATTGCCGTCGTTGTCGCGGATGCCGAAACCCGTTAGTGGAAACTTGGGATTAATCCGAAAGTTCGCTCCGCGCGACTTCCAGTAACTTGTCCATTTCCTTACGGACGAGATGCTCGCTGGTATCTACGCCTTTCGCTTCCAAATCGCCGAAAACCTTACGCAACACATCTTCGTCACCGGGCTCGTCGAAATCCGAGACGATGACTTCCTTCGCATAGGCAACAGCGGCGGCGCCATCCAAGCCGAGCTTATCAGCCGCCCATTCCCCGAGCAGCTTATTGCGGCGCGCTTGAACCTTAAAATTAAACTCCTGATCGCGGCTATGTTTCTGCTCGAAACCTTTCTCGCGCTTGTCGAATTGGCTCATCTGGCATGATCCTCGGGTAAAATTTCCTCGCGCTCACGTCGACCGATTGTAATTCACGCTCGGCTCCATCCGCGCACGCCCTAAATATACGGATGAACCCGGCTGATTCAACGCCTCGAGGCGAATTATCGCGTTCTTAATTTCGCCGTTTGCGCCGCTTCCGTCGGGCTGCTATGCGAGGTCCCCATGTGTTCGATCATTATTCTTCGGCGACCAGGCCATCCTTGGCCGCTAATTGCCGCCGCAAACCGCGACGAAATGACGGATCGCCCCTGGGATCCGCCAGCTCGACATTGGGATGACCGCCCCGATGTCATCGCCGGGCGCGACCGATTGGCGGGCGGCAGCTGGCTCGGCCGGAACGACCACGGTGTCTTCGCCGCCATCCTCAATCGCGAAGGCTCGCTCGGCCCCAGCACCGACAAACGCAGCCGGGGCGAACTGGTCCTCGAGGCTCTCGATCACGCCGACGCGGACAGTGCGGCCGAGGCGCTTGGACAGATCGACGCTCACGCCTACCGCAGTTTCAATTTGGTCGTTGGCGACAATACCAACGTGTTTCATATTGCGAATCGGGCCCAGGCGGCGCAAATCGCCGTCGAAGAAGTGCCTGATGGCTTATCAATGTTGACGTCTCAGGAAATCAACGACCGCCGGAACGCCCGGATCGACGCTTTCCTATCGCAATTTGAGGCCGCCGACATTCCCGACCCCGACAGCGCTGATTGGTCCGCTTGGCGGGCCCTTCTCGCCGATGAAACTTGCGATCCAGCGATTGGCCCTTCGTCCGCCATGTGCATTTCCAGCGACTGGGGTTTCGGTACGGTTTCCAGCACGTTGCTGGCAATGCCGCGGCCCGGCGCCGAAAACCCTGCCGGTATTTATCTCTTCGCGGCGGGGCGCCCTGACCGCACTGAATACCTACCGGTCTGAAACATTGGCGAGACATGATCGCGGATTGTGCCACCATCTCTCGCTTGCTATACGAACCCCGCGCCCAGACGCTTTCAGATCGCCCTCAATTCACGGCGCGAAGAGGCCCCAAGATGGCAAAACGCAGACGGATCTACGAAGGTAAGGACAAGATCCTTTACGAGGGTCCGGAGCCGGGCACGATGGTGATGTCGTTCAAGGACGACGTGACGGCCCATGACGGCAAACGCAGCGGGACCATCACCGGCAAAGGGGTGCTGAGCAACCGGATTTCCGAATTCATTATGATGCGCTTGCAGGATTTAGGAATACCCACTCATTTTCTGCGCCGTCTCAACATGCGGGAACAATTGATCCGCGAGGTCGAGATTATTCCGTTGGAATTGGTCATCCGAAGCACGGCCGCGGGCGAATTCGCGGAGCGCTTCGGCATCCAGCCCGGCACACCGATGCCGCGCTCTATCGTCGAGTACTATTACAAATCGGCGGAACTCGGCAATCCGATGGTATCGGAAGAACATATCACCGCTTTTGGCTGGGCCACTCCGCAGGATATCGACGATATGCTGGCGTTAGCGCTCAGGATAAACGATTTCCTCTCTGGGCTATTCGTTGCCGCCGGCCTGCGGCTGGTCGATTTCCGAACGGAATTCGGCAGAATGTACGAGGAGACCGGAGAAATGCGCGTCGTACTCGCCGATGAAATCAGCCCGGACACGTGCCGGATTTGGGACATCGCGAGCAACGAACCGCTCGATTCCGACCGTTTCGATCTTGATCTTGGACGCGAATCAGAGGCCTATCAAGAAATTGCCCGCCGTCTCGGCATTTTGCCCGAGGGCGGGACCAACGACATCCAAGGACCGGAGATAGTGAAGTAATGAAGGTCAAGGTGCATGTGACTTTGAAGAACGGCGTTTTGGACCCGCAAGGGAAAGCCATCGGCAATGCCCTAGAGGGCCTTGGTTTCAGCGGTGTGGACGGCGTTCGGATCGGTAGATATATCGAACTTGAACTCGCCGAGAGCGATCCCGAAAAGGCCCGCGCCCAAAGCGACGAGATGTGCAAAAAGCTTTTGGCCAATACGGTGATCGAGAATTACCGCATTGAGGTCGAATAATAGAGGAGCGCGCCCTGCCGTGAGAGCCGCCGTCATCGTTTTCCCCGGATCGAATTGCGACCGCGACGCCAAAGTCGCATTGGAAACTGCCACCGGACAGCCGGTTGATATGGTCTGGCATGGTGATCACGACCTGCCCAAGGTCGATCTCATCGTCGTGCCGGGTGGATTTTCCTATGGCGATTACCTGCGCTGCGGAGCCATGGCCGCGCACTCCCCGATCATGCGTGAAGTCAAGGAAGCGGCAGACAAAGGCGTACCGACCCTCGGCATCTGCAACGGTTTCCAAATTCTGACGGAAAGCGGCCTGTTGCCCGGTGTCCTGATGCAGAACGCCAACTTGAAATACATTTGCCGTCCGGTGCATCTTCGCATCGAAACCAGCCAATCGCTCTTCACCGCCGGATACGAAGAAGGCCAGATTGTGGAAATTCCAGTCGCCCACAACGAGGGCAACTACTTCGCCGACAACGACACGCTGGACCGACTTGAAGGGGAGGGCCGCGTCGCGATGCGCTATTCGACACCGTCGGGAGACGTCAACGCGGAAGGCAATCCGAACGGAGCCGCGCGTAATATTGCCGGCATCTTCAACGAGACGAAAACGGTCCTCGGCATGATGCCGCATCCCGAACGCGCCGCCGACGCACAACATGGCGGCGCGGACGGCAAGGCAATGTTCAATGGCCTGGTGGAGGCACTTTCGTGAACACCGACCAAATCACCCCAGAAATTGTCGCTGAACACGGCCTGACACCGGACGAATACCAAACCCTGCTCAATATCATGGGTCGCGACCCCAATATAAACGAACTCGGTATTTTTTCCGTCATGTGGTCGGAACACTGTTCCTATAAGTCGTCCCGCAAGTGGCTAAAAACCCTGCCGACGGACGGCCCGCAGGTCATTCAAGGGCCGGGCGAGAACGCCGGTGTCGTCGATATCGGCGACGGCCGCGCCGTGGTCTTCAAAATCGAAAGCCACAACCACCCCTCCTTCATCGAACCTTACCAAGGGGCGGCAACGGGTGTCGGCGGCATTATGCGCGACGTCTTCACTATGGGCGCCCGCCCGGTGGCCAATTTGAACGCGCTTCGCTTTGGCGCACCGGACCATCCCAAGACCCGGCATTTGGTCGGCGGTGTGGTGGCGGGAATTGGCGGTTACGGCAATTGCATGGGCATTCCCACAGTGGCCGGTGAAGTGAATTTTCATTCCGCCTATAACGGCAATATCCTGGTCAACGCGATGACGGTCGGCCTCGCCGATGCGGATAAGATCTTCTATTCGGCGGCGGCGGGCCTTGGCAATCCCGTGGTCTATGTGGGCTCCAAGACGGGGCGCGACGGT
>JABJCS010000104.1 GCA_018665505.1 Alphaproteobacteria bacterium | reverse complement strand
GTCTTGGTCAATACGCCGGAGGAAACCGTAAAAGCGGCGGCCGCGGCGGCGATCGTCGTCGGCGCGGAAAACGTTAATACCGATCATCCACCGACTATGGGCTCCGAGGATTTTGCTTGGATGCTGCAGGAACGCCCTGGATGTTATATTCGTGTCGGTAACGGCGAAGGTGAGGACGGCGGTTGTGTCGTGCACAATCCGAATTACGACTTCAACGACGAGGCTGCGCTCTATGGCGCCAGTTATTGGGCGGCGCTGGTAGAACAGGAACTATCGCCTGTATGAGTGTTTAGAGCGAAGACGACGACCGTCTCTCCCGGCTGATCGCCGATGACGATTGGCAGGCGGTTGAACTTTTCATCAGAGAATGCGGTTCCGCTGAGCTCAACTTGATATGGAATCCGGGTTCACTTCAAATCGAGGAGGCTCGGCTGGATGATGCTTGCCGACTTTGGCACGCCCTGAGAGGGGAAGACGACCTACCCCGTTATCGATCCTTTGAGCCGGAATCGATGAAGCCACTTCTGGGTTACATCATCGTGATTGAGAAGGTTGTGGAGAGCGACGACCTTACTTATCGCCTCTACGGCAGTTTTGTCGCTTCGCGCTACGCGGAAGACCGCACCGGTCAGAGTCTTACCGTGCGTAACGCGGGAATGGGACAATTTTTCAATGCTGCCTATCGCGCGTCCATGCACCGCAAGGAACCTCTGTTCACGCGGCACGCACCGCCACCTGATTCAAAAGTGAAGGCCTGTCAGCGCCTGATTTTACCGTTTCGCCGCCAGGGAGAGGCGGCCGAGATCTTGGTGGTTGCGAATGTTGCATATGCGCCTCATAGCGGGCCGATGAGAATATTAAGACCTGACAATTAGCGGCCGAAAATCCGACTTGTAGCCGCACTACGCGCTATATACGCTTTGTCGCTTCCGAATTCGAGCATGGGTCAATCATTGTCATATTCGGTCTGGGAGTGGTTTTGACGGCTACAATCAATCATACGACAATTGGTACGTTGCCTCGTTTGGCGATGGGATCGCGGTCGTGTGATATCGCTCGGACGTTCTTGTCCGATCTCCGTGAAATTTCCTTCGACGGTGTTGGCGTCTCACGTGAAACCTATGGTTTGGGTGAGACCGCGGCAATGGAAATGCTTGAGCGCTTAGCTGTCTCCGAAGGTTTCGAAGTCGAATGGGACGCCGCCCGGAATTTGATCATCCGACTGCCCGGTGAGGAATCCGGACTGCCGATCGTCGCCACCGGCTCGCATTTAGACAGCGTGCCTGAAGGTGGCAATTTCGATGGAGCTGCCGGTGTCATTGCGGGATTTATGGTTCTGCTTGGATTGCGGGATAGTGGTCGCGTGCGGCGCGACGTCGAGCTCATTGCCTTGCGCGGTGAGGAAAGTGCCTGGTTCGGCGGGCCGTGCTATTTCGGCTCGCGTGCCCTTTTCGGGAAACTCACGGACGCGGACCTGACATCACCTCATCGCGACGGCGTGCGGACATTGGAAGATTGCATGCGGGCAAGTGGCGCTGAGATCGCGCCCTTCCGCGCTGGTGAAATTCTGCGCAGTCCGGATCGCTTCGATAGTTGGTTTGAGCTGCATATCGAGCAGGGACCGGTTCTGATCGCGCTGGAAAAGCCGGTCGGTATTGTGACCGGTATTCGCGGGAACGTCCGCCATCGCCGAGTAGTTTGCCGAGGGGAAGCGGCGCATTCGGGCGCGGTACCGCGATGGCTCCGCCATGATGCTGTGCTCGCGATGTCCGATCTCCTCGTTCGATTGGATGAACATTGGCGCGTCTTGCTTGAATGGGGTGAAGACCTGGTTCTTACCGCTGGGGTGGTTGAGACCGATTCCAATCAGCATGCGGTGTCTCGGGTGCCGGGCGAAGTGACGTTCGCCTTGGAATATCGAAGCCAGGATTTGAAGACATTGAAATCTTTCGAGGCATTACTGCGGTCGGAATGCGATGCTGTCGGCGCCAAACGCGGTGTGACGTTCGACCTTGGTGAGCCCAGCCTGACGGACCCGGCGGTAATGTCTCCCGAAATAGTCGGCATGTTGCAGCAAGTCTGTGAAGATAATGAAATCGCGCATGAAGTCATGCCGTCCGGCGCCGGGCACGATTCCTCGGTTTTTGCGAATGCGGGCGTCCCCTCAGGCATGGTGTTCGTGCGCAACGCGAAAGGCAGTCACAATCCAAACGAAGCGATGGACATGGATGACTTTTTTCTGGCGACGCAAGTTTTGGGAGATGCGATGATGCGTGCCGCCACCGATGATCGGGAGCCCGCTTAGATGGCCGCTTCGGGACGCTGGGCGGAAGAGACCGCACGCATAATCGTTGAGAGCCGGTCGCTCTATGCGCGGGCGCACGGGGAGCCGTTCTTCTATTCGTCGGGTTGGGCCAGTCCCTTGTATATAGATTGCAAGAAACTGATTTCCTCGCCCGGGGACCGCAACACGCTCGTCGAGATGATGATCGAGAAACTCTCTGACAGTCTCGATTTGGACGCGCTTGAGGTTGTCGCCGGTTGCGAGTTATCGGGTATTCCCTTTGCGACCCTGGTCGCGGACCGACTTTCCAAACCACTGGTTCTCGTGCGTCGGCAAAGCAAAGGATTTGGTCGGCTCGCTCATTTCGAAGGGGAATTCGAGCCGGGCGCGAAGGTACTGTTGATTGATGACCTTGCGACCGACGGCATGAGCGAAGCAGTATTCCTCAACGCTCTCGAGCAGGCCGAAGCCGACGTGATGGAAACCTTCGCGCTCATCGATTTCGATGTCTTTCCGACCGCGCACTCTCATATGTCGTTGGCCAAGTTGCGCGATATCGTCGACCGTGCCCGCAAGGATCAATATTTCGGCCTTCCGACACTGGAGGAAGTCGAGAACTTTATTGAAGACCCAGCTAGTTGGTCCCGCCAGCATGGCGGCATCGCCGGTCTTTAATGCGTGGTTCAGCCGAGCGCCGCACAGGCTTCTTGGATTTTGTCTCCACCGCGCAATAGGTCCTCTTCGGGAGCGACGAAGCTGGCGCGGAAATAGGGGGAGAGGCCATAGGCATTCCCCTGCACTACTGCGACACCGACGGAATCCAGCAGGTACATGGTGAAGTCCACGTCGGTCTCGATCACCTTGCCGTTTGGCGCCTTCTTGCCGATGGTTCCCGCGCACGAGCAGAAGATATACATCGCCCCTTCCGGCAAATCGCATTGCAGGCCTTCGGCCTTGTTTAATTTCTCGAACAACATGTCGCGGCGGTATTGAAGATTCGCGGTGCGATCCTTCACGAATTCTTGCGGGCCGGATAGGGCCGCCACGGCGGCGGCCTGTCCGACAGCAGAGACCCCGGACGTGCTTTGCGATTGCATCTTCCCCATGTTGGCGATGATCTCTTTCGGTCCACCAGCGAAACCGACCCGCCACCCAGTCATCGAGTAGGCTTTCGAGACGCCGTTGCAGGTCACCGTGCGGTCGTAGAGGCCGGGCTCTACCTCGGCCAGTGTGTGGAAAGTGCGGCCATCATAGATCAGATGTTCGTAGACGTCGTCGGTCAGAATATTGACGTGGGGATGTTGCATCAGCACGTCGGCGAGGGCTTTCAGCTCGTCCCGTGAATATGTCGCTCCCGTCGGATTGCTCGGCGAGGAGAACATCAGCCATTTGGTGTTCGGCGTGATCGCTTCTTCCAATTGCTCGGGGCGCATCTTGAACAGATTGTTCTGTCCGCAATTGACGAACACCGGCGTGCCGCCCGCTAACAAAACCATGTCGGGGTAAGATGCCCAATAGGGGCCGGGAATGATCGTCTCGTCCCCTTCGGAGACGGTCGCCATCAGGCAGTTGAACAGAATCTGCTTGGTGCCGGAGCCGACCGCGATCTGATCGAGACCGTAATCAAGATTGTTGTCTCGCTTGAATTTAAGCTGCGCTGCGACTCGCATTTCCGGTAACCCGTTGATCGGCGTGTAGCGAATTTCGTTGGCGTCCATACACGTAATCGCCGCCGCTTTGGCATGATCTGGTGTCGGGAAGTCCGGCTCGCCCGCGGTCAATTTGACGATGTCTCGGCCTTCCGCCACCAAGTCGCGAACGCGCGCCGAGGCGATCTGGCTTGGCGACGGTTTAAACCGGCTCATACGGGGGGCGAATTCCATGGTGCTCTCTCCTGGCGGCGATGTCTCGAATCGAGCTACTCCATATAGATGTTTTGCACGCTAAACTAGCCCCCGTACTGGGAACGAGGCTCGGTAATGAAATTGATGCGCTTGTTTGTCATCGGATGTCTGACGGTGGTTTTAGGGGGGTGCGCCGCGAACGAAGACGCGCCCGGAGATGTTTTTTGGAGTACCGATAAAACGATTCGCGTGGTGAATGGCGGTCCCAGTTTGCCACACCGCCAACTCCAGGCATTGGCCGGGCAGGCGGCACGGGAATACGCGGCATTACGCGCAGTGTTGGGCGAAGATGTCGGTCGGGTCACCGTCCGGGTGCATGATTCTGGTATCGCACGGCATTTTCCGCCCGCCACGATCCGCATTCCCACCCGACTTTTGCGGAAATCGACGGTGATTACCGCGCATGAGATCACTCATCTGTTGTCGCAAGGATGGGCTTCGCAGGTCCTGAAAGAAGGTTTGGCGAGTTATCTGCAGGCGCGCTTTGGCGGGCAACGGGGCTGGCCGAACTATCGCCGTACGCTCCACGGCGCAGCGCGATACTGGCTGCGAGAAAGCGAGTCCGTCCATGGGTTGGCTGATGCGGAAAGAACGCTCGGCAATGGATTGTCGGCGCCGACAAAGACGCGCCTTGTCGCGTACAATCTTGCAGGTTCATGGGTACGGTGGTTGCTCGAGGAGAAATTGGCAGGTGATCTAGATCGCTTTATGCGCGAGATTTATCGAACTGAAAATTATGAAGCTGCGACGGACTTGCCATTATTGCGACTACAGGCTGAGTGGCGCGAATTCCTACAGGGTATCAGGTAAATACGTGATCGCGAGGCCTGACACTTATATAGTTCTGGCAAGGACTGCCGAAGGAGACCGCATCGATGACCACTGAAATCGTCCGCACGGCGTGCCCCCATGATTGTCCGAGCGCCTGTGCGCTGGAGGTGGAGCGCCTATCGCCAACGCAAATCGGGCGCGTGCACGGTGCCTCCAATCTGCCGTTCACCGCAGGCGTGGTCTGCGAGAAAGTCGGCCGCTATGCGGAGCGCGTCCATCATCCGGATCGATTGACCCATCCGATGCGCCGTGTCGGCGCCAAGGGTGAGGGCAAGTTCGAGCGGATAAGCTGGGACGAAGCGCTCGATACGGTCGCTGCGGCCTTTCGCGCCGCGACGGAGACCCACGGCCCCGAATCGGTTTGGCCGTATCATTCGGGTGGCACCCTTGGCATCGTTCAGCGCTTCGGCATGGAACGATTGAGCCGAACGCTTGGGTATTCCGGCATGAAGGGGACGATTTGCGTCACACCTGCCGTCTCCGGTTGGCAGGCGGGTGTCGGCGCACAACGCGGCGTCGATCCGATGGAGATCGAAGAGGCCGACCTGATCGTCGTCTGGGGCGGCAACCCGGTTCACACCAACGTCAATATGATGAGCCACATCCAAAAGGCGCGAAAGACCAGGGGTGCCAAGTTGGTGGTCGTCGATGTTTATCGCACCTCGACCATGGCCGCGGCCGATATCGGATTGGTGCTGCGGCCGGGCACCGACGGCGCGTTGGCCTGCGCGGTGATGCAGGTCATGTTGGCCGAGGGCATGGCGGATGAAGATTATCTTAGCGAATTCACCGATTTCGACGGTGATGTGCGGGCGCATTTAGCGACCAAAACGCCGGATTGGGCCGCCGCCGTCACCGGATTGGCAGTCGAGGAGATTGTTTCTTTCGCGCGCCTCTTTGGTGGCACGGCGAAAAGTTTCCTGCGGTTTGGCGTCGGTTTTACCCGTAGCCGCAATGGTGCCGCGAACATGCATGCGGCCAGCTGCCTGCCGGCGGTGAGTGGCGCTTGGCGGCATCGCGGTGGTGGTGCGTATTTCGCCAGTTTCGATATCTGGAATCTTGATACCCAATTGGCGCATGCGAGCGACCGGATTGACGGCGTAACCCGAATCCTTGATCAATCGCGGATCGGTGCTGTCCTGTGCGGGGACGAAGACGCCTTGGCTGGCGGTCCGCCGGTTGCTGCCATGTTGATCCAGAATTCCAACACCGCGTTGGTGGCACCGGATTCAGCTGCTGTCCGGCGGGGCCTTTCCCGCGACGATATCTTTGTCTGCGTCCACGAACACTTCATGACCGCGACCGCCCGCTATGCCGATATTTTGCTGCCGGCGGCAATGTTCCTTGAGCTCGACGACATCTATATGGGCTGGGGCCACACAGCGTTGACCATTGGCCCCCGCGTCCTCGACGCGCATGAGGAATGCCGCAGCAATGTCGACGTGGTAAATGCGCTCGCCAAGCGGCTCGGCTCCGACCATCCCAGTTTCGATATGTCGTCGCGGGAATTGGTCGACGCGACGCTACAGGCTTCCGGCAAGGGTACGCTGGCGGAGGCGGCCGAACAGGGTTGGATCGATTGCGCGCCGAGTTTTGAGGATGCCCATTTCCTCAGCGGATTTCCGCAGCCCGAGGGCCGCTTTCGTTTCAAGCCAGACTGGGCGGCCCTCGGGCCCTACCACGCGGGCATGCCGTCGATGCCCGATCATTGGGCGACGACGGATACGGTTGGCTCCGAGAAACCCTTGCGCCTGGTGACGCCGCCAGCGCGCACTTATTTGAACACGTCGTTCACGGAGACTCCCGGCTCGCAACGGCGCGAGGGCGAACCGGTCGCGGTGATCCACCCCAAGGACGCGGCGGAATGGCGCGTTGTCGACGGCGGCCACGTGCGTATCGGCAATGAGAAGGGCGATGTCTTGTTGCGGGCTAAAATAGCCGAGACCGCAAAGCCAGGTGTCGTCATCGCCGAAGGGGTATGGCCGGACGACGCCTTCGACCGCAAGATTGGCGTCAACCTCCTGATCGATGGCACACCGGTCGCGCCGGCGGGCGGGGTCGCCTTTCACGATACCGCGATATGGCTGAAGGCCGAGGCGGCGCTGATGGAGGCGGCGGAATAGGTTGATCAGAATGTTCGAAAAGAATGGTGCGCCCGGCAGGATTTGAACCTGCGGCCCCCAGATTAGGAATCTGGTGCTCTATCCGACTGAGCTACGGGCGCATTGTGCCGAATTTATAACACAATCAGCGCAGCCAGAAAGCTTGGCCCGTATAATTTCCTAATTAGGTCAGTCGAAGAGGCTGTTCAACGGGATTGAATAATAGATGAGAGCGGTTTCCGTACCCGGGTTGTCGTCGCCGATGCTGGCATTCGACAGATGGTGCACCGCGACGCCAAGACGCGAACGGTCATCGAACCGGTAGGCCAGCTCGAAGCCTGAGCGGAATTCGATCACATGGCCCAAATCCTGGCCGTCACCTTCGGTATAAGCACCCACTGCCGTATTTGGGGTCAGCACCCATCGGTTGCCGAAATAGATGTCCATCAGGAAACCGAAATAGCCGTATAACGACGCATCCGAGGTAGCGAAACCGCCGACGAAAGGACGGATTTTCCAGAGCTCGTAATCCGAGCGGTACTCGATGTTGAAGGCGGCACCTTGTTTGCGGTCCGCGATGACACCCGTAGCGCCCGCGCCCAGCGAAATAAACGCCGGTTCTTCGTCAGCGGTGGCCGGATGGGTCAATGCCATTGCAGCGAAAAGCACTATCGCGAGTTTAATGAGCGTTTTCAAACGCCTGCTCCCTTATTCTTAGCTCGCGCATAATAGTCTAATCGGCGCAAAGCGCAATCCTTTCGCAAACAGCCTTAATTGCCGGGTAAAGCCTTGAAACGCTCCATGGCCGTAATCAGTTCGCTGCGGATGCCCGGCTCCATAGCCGAATGCCCGGCATCGGTCACAATGTGCAGTTTTGCACGGGTCCAGACTTCCGACAACTCGACCGCACTGACCGCTGGGCAAACAGCGTCGTAACGTCCTTGGACGATGACACCCGGTATATCATTCAGCAGATTAGCGTTCTTTAGAAGCGCGCCTTCCTCCATGAAGCAATTATTCACGAAATAATGTGCCTCGATTCGAGCCAGCCCCAACGCCGTTGCCGGATCGAGAAATGAAGAGACTGCTTCCGGATTGGGCC
>JABJCS010000821.1 GCA_018665505.1 Alphaproteobacteria bacterium | reverse complement strand
GATGGTAGGCATACGGGATTGGTCGATGTCGCCGCCTATCCGGAAGGGGACAGTGCCTTTGGATGTCGCCAGATGATCGGCAATGTTTGGGAATGGACGGCGAGCGACTTCGTGCCGTTTCCCGGGTTTTCTGTCGATCCGTACGATGATTATTCAAAACCATGGTTCGGCACGCGAAAGGTACTGCGTGGCGGGGCTTGGGCGACGCGGGGGCGGATGATCTCCAACACCTATCGGAATTTCTTCACACCAGACCGCCAAGATACCATTTGCGGCTTCCGGACCTGCGCGATTTGACGGCAAAAGGGGCAGCCCGTTATGGTGCCATTCCTGTCGCAACCGTGTCCCCAAAATGACTGAATCAGCTCTAGCGTCCTTTAGCGATCTTTCGCCTGCGGAAGATGATTTCCTCGGTGATGTGGTCGCGGGATTGTCCGCATCGCATAAGACTCTGCCATGCAAATTTTTCTACGATGAGGTGGGCTCGCGGATATTCGACCAAATTTGTGTACTGCCGGAATACTACCCGACCAGGACTGAAACCGCGCTGATGCGGGCGAAAGCGGCCGAGATGTCGGCCGCGATCGGACCCAGGGCACAGGTTCTTGAATACGGCTGTGGCTCCATCGAAAAGGTTCGTGTCTTGCTCGATGCCTTGGACGACCCGGCATCTTACATCGCGGTGGATATTTCACGGGAACATCTGCGCATGGCAGCGGAAACGCTGGCGCGAGACTATCCGTCTATCCAGGTTCACGCTATTTGCACGGATTTCTCGCAGCCATTTGACGTCCCGCCAAGCCAACCGGACCAACGCCGGGTAGCCTTCTTCCCTGGCTCGACTATTGGGAATTTCGAGCCGTCGGCTGCTCGGGAGTTTCTGTTGCGGATTGCTGCGCATGTGGGCCCAGGTGGGGGGCTTTTGATTGGTGCGGATCGAAAGAAGGATGAAGCCATCCTTCATGCCGCTTATAACGACGGCGCTGGTGTGACGGCGGCATTCAACTTAAACCTTCTGACCCGAATTAACGCGGAACTCGGCGGCAATTTCGATACCGACGCGTTTCGCCACGACGCTCTCTATAATGCCGTTGATGGACGGATTGAGATGCATTTGGTGAGCTTACGAGATCAGATTGTGCAAGTTGGTGGTCGTCAATTCTCGTTCGCCGAAGGTGAGACGATACACACCGAAAATTCCCACAAATACGAAATCGAAGAATTCCAGGCACTCGCGGGCGAAGCGGGATTCATCTCTAAAGCCGTGTGGTCGGACGCCGATGATTTGTTCAGCGTCCATTACGTGGAAGTCCCAAGCACCTAATCGGCAAGGAAGCCCTTCACAAGCCCCACGAACTCGTCCAGCCTGTCGTGATGCACCCAGTGCCCAGCGCCCTCTATATTGGCGATTTCGGCATTCTGGAAATGCTTGGCGCGCCCATCTTCGGTCGGATCGCTGGCCCAACTTTCCGTGCCGCGGACCAACAACGTCGGGCAGGTTATCCGCTCCCAAAGTTTTTGCCGCTCCGATTCCGGGAAACCGAACGGCGAGCGGATGCGGGTATAATTGTCGTATTTCCAGCTATAGGTCCCATCCTCGTTTTGGTTGACGCCGTGGATGGTCAAATGCCGGGCCTGATCGGGAGTTAAATGAGGGTTGGCCGCTTGCATGCGTTGGAAAGCCTCTTCGATGGTCGGGTAGCGACGGGGAACTCGGCCGGAAATGCCACGTGTGAAGTCGATCCATTCGGTTACCCGGTCCGCCGGTGCTTTACTCTCGCGCTCTTTTACGTCATCCGGCGGCCAGCCGAGACCTTCGATGGCGATGAGCTTGCGGACTGTCTCTGGATAAATCGCGGTGTATTGCAGGCTAATCGAGCCTCCAAGCGAATGTCCGATGATGGTGATCGGTTGATGCTTGGTTTGATGGAGAAGTTGCGCGATGTCGTAGACATAATCGGAGAGGCCGTAACTACCGCCGATCATCCATTGCGAATCGCCGTGACCACGCAGGTCCGGCGCGATGATATGCCAGTCCTCGCGGAGTGTCTCCGCAACCCAGTCCCAATTGCGGCAATGGTCCCGCCCACCATGGACCAACAATAACGGCGGCGCATCTTGATTGCCCCAATCCACATAATGCAGCCGCAGCCGTTGGGAGAAATAAGAATGGGATGTCGGTCCTGGGATGTCGATGGTCATGCGGACTCCTGGCGCGCGCGGTAGATCAAAATCAATCGGGGGCCCGCTCAATGAGGGGCCCCCGGTATGTAGTGATTTATCTGCGCCCTGCCAAGACGCCTGCGGTGCTTAATCGCGCGATGTGTAGAGCGTGATTAGTTTCACCGCATCTTCCGGCTCTACGCGCCCGATCGGGCCCGAACTGTAGGTCGCCGAGATGACGCTACCGTCTTTTCGGAGAATGAATTCGGACGGTTGGATGATTTCTCGTCCTTCATCCCACCATGCGCCGAACGATTCGCCTTGTTCCCGCGTCATGTCGATAGCCACAGGATAACTGAGGTCGGCTTGGAGTTCCGGAATCTTGTCGGCTCCGTCGACACTGCCCGCTAGGACGACTTTCGCGCCCGTGGCCGCGAGGGCTTCTTTCTTTGCTTCATAGCCGGCTAACTGCCGGCGACAGTAGGGTCACCAGTGCCCTCGATAGAAAAGGACGATGTTGTAATTAGCCTCAAGATTGCTTTTCAGGTCGAAGGATCCACCACCGGCGACGTTCACCGTCAGATCTGGAAAGATATCGCCCGCGTAAAGTTTTTTACCCATTGGTGCCTCGTTTGTTTTTTGTCGTGCCCACGCGGGCACGGTTGTGAATTGTGAAGTAATGCGAAGTCCGGCGCCCTGCAACGAAACTTTATGTGAGCGCCTTCCGCACTGTTTGGGCAAGAAGCTCGACAATACTCGCGTGAACGTCGGGATGCATGCCGTCGGCAGTCGCATCCAGCATACCAGACATGCCGTCCACAAGCCCGGTAGAGGGGGAGAAATCGAGTAGCCTGCGCTCGGCTTCGGGCGTGTGTGCAAGTGCCGGGTTGTTCCGTAGGATCGCAAGCGCTGCGGCGATGGCATAGCAACCCCAATTGGAGACACCGGCCGGCAAGAGCACATCCGTCGCCATTTCCGCGCAGAGCACTTCCCCATGGGGGATATGTTCCGCGACGGCGGCTTTGACCGCACCCATGCCGATTTCATTACCGCCGTCACCGATCCCAATTGTCGGAATGTCTTGGTCTTGTGCGTATTCGACGATGTAATCAAGTTTTTCGCGCCCGGCGCTATAGTCCTGGCCGAGTGCGTTGCGATAGGTGCCGTCGGCGGAAAGCCCGGCACGCTCGCAAGCGATGACTGCTTTCGGTGAATATGTGCTCAAAAGCGCTTTCGCGGCGGCGCGAGCAGCATCGTCTTCAATGGCACCGTTCTCCATGACCGCGACGCCGGTAAAGCGGGGCAACGAGGTGGCGGTGTGGGCTTGTTCGTGCGAGACGACATTCAGGCCCGCGAACTCCACCATCCGAGCGACACGTTCACGAATGGAAGCGTCGACGATAATAACCGGAATGGCGTTAAAACCTTTGCTGAGCGCGCGTGCGAGGACGGCGGAGCCGATGGGACCGTCATTCTCCGCGATATCGGGCGATACACCTGCGCGTGTCAGTGATCCCGTGACGATGAAAACGCTATCGCCCGCCTCCAAACCGTTAAGATGCTTCGCCGCCGTATATGCAAGTGGACCGTCTACCAAGGCGCGGGCTGGTTCGAACAGGCCAGAGACACCTCTGCCGCCAACATCTAGGCAAACGATGCGGTCGATCAAATCAAATAGCGCACTGTGGTTGGTCATAGGTCAGTATCCTCGGTCAAGATCGGCGATGCCGTGCACTTGCTCGCCCCTGCGATATCGCTCGATATTGGCGGCAATTGAATGAGCGCAGGACCGGGGCACTATTTCGCCGGCGATATGGGGCGTCATGATGACGTTGGGGTGGTCCCAATAAGGGTGGTCTGTGGGCAAGGGTTCTTCATTGAAAACATCGAGAAACGCGCCCGCGATGTGTCCGGATTTAAGGGCCGCAAGCAAGTCTTCATCCACGACATGGCCACCTCGTCCAATATTTGTGATGTAGGCTCCTTGCGGTAGTGCCGCCAATGTCCGCTTGTTGATAATACCTTTGGTCTCCGCCGTCAGGGGTATCACGCTGACGATCTGGTGGCATTGCGGCAACATCTCGAACAGGCCGCTCTCGCCCGTATGGCAGGTGACGCCATCCAAGGATTTCTCGGTTCGGCTCCAGCCGTGCACCTGAAAGCCGAGCGCTAAGAGTTTCCGGGCGACATCAGCACCGATGGCGCCGATACCAAGCACGCCGATATGGGTCTCTGGTGTGTACCGTGGCCACCTTCGCCCCCACACCTTATTCCGTTGGCCGGTGTGAAACTCAGGCATGTATCGATGAAATCCGAGGACCGCGTATGCGGCGAATTCCGACATCATGGTCGATAGCGTGTTGTCAATAATCCTGACGATAGGAACATTGGGTGGTCGTTGCGGGTCCTGAAGGACATGGTCGAATCCCGCGGCCATGGAGAAAATAAGTTTCAAGTTCGGTAATCCAGCCAACATACCGCGCTTCGGCTGCCAACAGAGCGCGAATTCAATATCCTCGGCATTGCCCAATTCGGGGTAAAGACGGACGTCGATATTTTTGGGCAGGGCCTTCCGCAATTCCTCCGACCACAATTCGGCGGGATCTTGTTCGGAATAATAGAGCAGGGCTGACAAAACCGAAGACCTCCATCGTCTGATTTACGTAACAGCGAGGCTAGTCTATTTGCCCAAGGTTCCAAGCGGCCAAGATGAATTCGCCCGCATTGAGTACAGGCGCGACGTGACAGCCCGCACCGGTGAGGCTAAAAGCCTGTATGGCCATCGCTCCGGTTACCAATCCCTCGATATGGAAAGCAGCGCTCTGGATGATGGGGACACTTATGTCCTTCGTCTTCATGGCGATTGCAATTCGTGAATTGCATACGGCGGGCATAAATACATTCGAGATGCTCGCGATGCGGAGCATTATCGGCCTGACGATTGTCCTGCTCGTGGCCTGGAAGTTCGGATGGCATCTCATTCGAACCCAACAGCTGAAGCTTCAAATTGGCCGCAACATCGTTCATTTTGGCGGACAGTCGACATGGATGTATGGTCTGTCGCTGTTACCACTCGCGAAAGTCTTCGCCATCGAGTTCACCATTCCGATCTGGGTTGCGATCCTGGCGGTTCTATTCTTGGGCGAACGAATGACTTTGGGCCGGCTGATCGCGATCAGCTTCGGTTTTGCCGGAATTCTGCTTATTGCGCCGCCGGGGCCGGACATCCTGCATAGCGGTGCGCTTGTGGTTCTCGCGGCGGCGTTCTTCTTCGGTTCGGCGATTACCTGTACGAAAAAGCTCGTGACTACCGATGCGCCGCTCGCAGTGCTGTTCTTCATGTGCCTCGTGCAATTGCCCATGGGGTTGATTCCAGCGTTGTTTGTCTGGGTTACGCCTCAGGGAATCGAGTGGTTTTACCTGCTGATTGTCGGATTAACGGGATTGTCGGCGCATTATTGTGAGGCGCACGCGTTTCGTCATGCGGATGCGACGGTCGTCATCCCCATACAATTCATGCGGCTTCCGTTGATCGCGGTTGTCGGTTTCTATCTTTACCAAGAAGCGCTCGAATGGACCGTATTTGTGGGTGCGTTGCTGATCTTCGGCGGCAACTATTACAACATTCGCCAAGAGATGCGCCGGACGAAGAGTTAATCGCCGTCGGGACGTTGACTCTCGTCCTGTCCAATAAGTATTTTGAAACATGTCCGATCCACAACTCCTCGAAGAATTCGAAAAGCTCCGTGTGCTCGTCGTTGACGACGAAGAGGAGATTCGTGACCTCATCCAAGAGATATTGCGCGATCTCGGGATTGTGCGTGTGCACCTGGCAGAGAACGGCGAGATGGCTTGGCAGCGGTTGAGCCGGAGCGAACTCGACTATGATCTGGTGATCAGCGATTGGCTGATGCCAAGGATGGATGGGCTCGAGTTGTTGCAGAAGATGCGGCAATTCGGTTCGGAAACCTTGTTCATGATGCTCACGGTCAAAGTTACCGGTGAGGCTGTCGCGGCCGCGGTGGAAAGCGGCGTGACGCTTTATGTCGCCAAACCGTTCACATACGGCGATTTCTCGAAGAAAGTCTCGGCATTGGCCAAGCAAATCATCGACAGCAAGGCGGACGCCTGACCCCTAAAGTGTCAACGGGTCGTGCGTCAGTCGATCCGCGAGGACGGAATAAGCTTCGTCGTTCGGTAAATTCTCTTGCGCTGATAGTACGGCCTGCAACTTTATAGTCCGAGTGATATCGCGCGCCTGATCGTAGGCTTCCGTGGTCGCTGTTGCCGCCAACAGATCGGCGAAAATCTCCGGCGTTAGAATTTTATTCTCGGCCGAGAGGTCGTAAACCACCCGGGGCTCCCGAATGGCGCGCGCTGTAATCTCCAAAATGGCGTTGCGGAAAACGTTATCGTGCGCGGCTCTCGGAACCGCGCCATATCGAGTAAGATGATAAAGGGCCGACGCTAATTGTGGTCGCTGTATCTGAATGTCACCGGGCAGGTAAACTGCCGTCTCGGCCCTTACACGCCAAGCATTGAGTGGCGGTGTGAACAACGATTGCACGATGTCACGTGTGGGCTCTTTTGCCGACCGTCCGTGCCTTGCAAAGATGTTTAAAAATTCCCGGATTGTGGAGTGGCGCATAAAGGGAAGGTCTTGTGGAGTGGTCTCGATCTCTGCCCAGCCGGCAAATGCCTCAACGCATTCTTCGAGGTTTGGGAACGCTCTACCATCGAATTCAATAAAGCCGAGGCGCGCGGTTATATCCGATTTCGGTATACCGCTTTCGGCCAAGAATGAATGCAAGTGCGGATGGTATCGCGCGGCCACGCCGCCGTTTTCAGGACCGCCGATCTGGATCAATAAACCGTCCCGAATTTCGATATTTGCATGGGGCTGGTCCGTTGCGTCACGGAACGAATAAATCTCCGAGGCGGCGAAACGATCAAGATCGTTGAGGCAATTTCGCATCAGAGCGGATTCGCGCAAATACTCCGCGACATTCGTCAGCAGGACGATCCGGCATCCATCGGCAAAGGAGAAGGTGAAATTCGGCGAGTCGTTGGGAGTCTTCACTTCTCGCCTCCTTACGCTTGAGCGGTTCCCTAAGAGGTCTAGAATGGTTCATCATCGATATCAATCGATGAATTGCGCATGTCCGTCTTATCTCTGGGAGACGCGTGATCGATCCAGTATCAAGGAAACATCCGATGACGAATAATATCCAGCTCGATCTCCAACGTTGCCGCACTTTCGCGGAGGGCGAGACTTTCGGCGATGTGGGTGCCTATGAACGGCTCGACGGGCAAGCCCATTTCACCATCGACCCGAAGGCTTCCGGACAGTTGGACGTCGTCGATCTGGATAAGGCTGCCCTCAATGGCGACGGTCTGGTGACATTCTCCGCCGATATATCGATCATCAAGCCGGTCGAGATGGCAAATGCCAACGGTCGGCTATTTTTCGATTATGGCAATCGCGGCAATATGCGGGCGATCCAATTTTTCAACGATGCTCCGGCATCGAACGACCCGATTTCGACCGCTCATGCGGGGAACGGCTATTTGATGAGGCGGGGCTATGTTGTGGCGAATTGCGCCTGGCAGGGCGACCTGTGGCCGGGTGACGGTCGAATGACAATGGATTTGCCCGTCGCGACCGAGAATGGAGCTTCGATTACCGGCTTAGTGCGCAGTGAGTTCATCGTGACAGCGCCAGGACAGGCTTGTATGCCGCTGAGCGGCCGGGCGTCGACACGTAGCCATCCAACAGTCTCCCTCGATACCAGTACGGCGCGCCTCACGCGGCGGCGCTATCCGGAAGATGAACGAGAGGATATTCCTGGCGATCGCTGGGCGTTTGCCCGTATTGAAGGCGGTGTAGGGCTCGACAATCAGCGCGCTGAGACGGCGATAGTGCCATCGGACGTTCATGTCCTGCTGCCGGAAGGTTTTGAGACCGGTTGGATTTACGAGATCGTCTATACCGGCAAGGATCCGCTGGTCATGGGATTAGGCCATGTGGCTGTGCGGGATTTTGTCAGTTTCTTGAAGAACGATAGCGCCGATTCTACCGGACAGGTGAACCCACTCGGCGATACCGTAGAGAAAGCCTACGCGTGGGGCCGCTCGCAGACCGGGCGCTGCATTCGCGACATGATCCACCAAGGTTTCAACGCGGATGTTGAAGGTCGGCGGGTCTTTGATGGTGTCCTGCCGCATGTCTCTGGCGGTGGTCTGATGTGGTTGAACCATCGCTTTGCCTGCGGTGTGACTGCCGCCGGTCAGCAATATGAAGATCATGAGAATATGGCGGACCGCTTCCCCTTTTCCTATGCGGAGACGACGGATCACATAACGGGT
>JABJCS010000820.1 GCA_018665505.1 Alphaproteobacteria bacterium | reverse complement strand
GGCCCCGCCAAGTTTGATACCCGTCTTGGCAAACGGCATATGATGCTTGGCATAGATGAAAGCCTGACCCGGCTGCAGACCGATTGGATTGATATCTGGTACCTTCACAAGGAAGACCATGAGACGCCGCTGGCGGAAACGGTGGCGGCCATGGGGGATATTATCGCGTCCGGTAAGGTGCTCTATTGGGGGCTTTCTAACTATCGTTCCTGGAGAATGGCGGAGATCGTGCGCCTTTGTGAGCAGATGGGCGTACCGAGGCCGATCGTCTGCCAACCCTATTACAACGCCATGAACCGGATGCCTGAAGTCGAAGTTCTGCCGGCCTGCCAGCATTATGGCTTGGGTGTCGTGCCATACTCGCCGCTGGCGCGCGGCGTGCTGACGGGGAAGTACGATCCAAAGGTGAAACCGGGTAAGGGCACGCGCGCCGGGCGCGGTGATCAACGCATCATGGAGACCGAGTTCCGTAAGGAATCGCTGGTCATGGCGCAGAAGATTAAGGTGCATGCGGAAAAGCGCGGCATGTCGGCGGGGGTCTTTGCGACGCTTTGGGTGCTGAACAACAAGATTGTCACCAGCGTGCTCGCCGGGCCGCGCACAGTGGCCCACTGGAACGGCTATTTGGAGGCGCTCGATTACGAGTTTTCCCCGGAAGACGAGGCGTTGATCGATAAGCTGGTGGCATCCGGGCATCCCTCGACTCCCGGCTACAGCGATCCGCAATACGACATCGAGGGGCGTCCGACTTATACCGGATAGATAAAAATCCACTTGATGGGGGGTGAATCGTGACATTCTTTTTGACATTGCCGCGACCCTCGGTAATGTCCGCCCAACGCCCCTCCAGCGAAGCAAATTGAATGCCCAAACGCACCGATATTAAGTCGATTGTGATCATTGGAGCCGGGCCGATTGTCATCGGCCAGGCCTGCGAATTCGACTATTCTGGAACTCAGGCCTGTAAGGCACTGAAAGAAGAGGGATACCGGGTGATCCTGGTGAACTCTAATCCGGCCACGATCATGACTGATCCGGGCTTGGCGGACGCTACGTATGTGGAGCCGATCACGCCGGAAATCGTCGCTAAGATTTTGGAGCGCGAACGCCCGGACGCCTTGCTGCCGACGATGGGTGGGCAAACGGGTCTCAATACCGCGCTCGATCTGTGGCATAACGGTGTTCTGGAACGCCTCGGAGTTGAGCTGATTGGGGCCAAGGCAGATGCGATTGCCAAGGCCGAAGACCGCCAGTTGTTCCGCGAGGCGATGGAGAGCATCGGCCTCGAATGTCCGCGCAGCTACCTCATCCACAATTTGGAAGAAGCCAAGGCGGCTTTGGAAGAGATAGGACTGCCGGCAATTTTGCGGCCGTCCTTCACGCTTGGCGGCACTGGCGGCGGTATTGCCTATAACCGTGAAGGGTATTTTGAGATCGTGGAAAGCGGGCTACATGCCTCGCCGACCTCCGAAGTGCTGGTCGAGGAATCGGTACTCGGCTGGAAAGAATTCGAAATGGAGGTCGTCCGCGACAAAGCGGATAACTGCATCATTATCTGCTCGATCGAAAATATCGATCCGATGGGCATTCACACCGGCGACTCGATAACCGTGGCGCCTGCGCTGACGTTGACTGACAAAGAATATCAAATCATGCGGAATGCCTCGATCGCATGTCTGCGGGAAATCGGTGTCGAGACCGGTGGTTCCAACGTACAATTTGCGGTCAATCCGGACGATGGGCGCCTCGTCATGATCGAGATGAACCCGCGTGTCTCTCGGTCCTCGGCCTTGGCATCGAAGGCGACCGGCTTCCCGATTGCGAAAATCGCCGCGAAATTGGCGGTCGGTTATACGCTCGACGAACTCGACAACGATATCACCAAAGTCACCCCCGCGAGCTTCGAGCCCACCATCGACTATGTGGTCACCAAGATGCCTCGCTTCACCTTCGAGAAATTTCCTGGTGCCGAAGCGACCCTGACGACGGCAATGAAATCCGTCGGCGAGGCCATGTCCATCGGTCGGACCTTCACGGAGAGCCTGCAAAAAGCACTGCGGTCGATGGAAACCGATCTGACCGGCATGAACGAGGTCGAGATCGATGGTGCGGAAGTCGATGGTGTCGTGGATCAAGCCAATATTCTGGCGGCTTTGCGTCGTCCGGTGCCGGATCGCATTCTGCTCGTCGCGCAGGCCTTGCGTTATGGCCTGGACGTCGAATCCATCTACGAAGCTTGTAAGATTGATCGCTGGTTTCTGCGGCAGATCGAAGACATCGTTTCGGCGGAAGAGCGCTTGCGCGATGGCGGGTTCCCGGAGAAGAAGCTCGATATTCTGCGGTATAAGAAAATGGGCTTTTCGGATGAACGTCTCGGTGAATTGACTGGATTGTCCGGCCCCGAGGTGGCGTTGCGCCGCCGCGCAGTGGACGTGGTACCGGTCTACAAGCGAATCGATACCTGCGCCGCCGAATTTCCCTCGATGACGCCGTATATGTATTCCGCCTATGAAGGTGACGGTATTGAGCCGGGCGAGTCGGAAACCGACATCACGGATCGCGAAAAAGTAGTCATTTTGGGGGGCGGCCCGAATCGGATCGGCCAAGGCATCGAATTTGACTATTGCTGCGTTCATGCGGTCATGGCGCTGCGCGAAGCCGGGTACGAGACGATCATGGTCAATTGTAATCCGGAAACTGTTTCCACCGATTATGACACGTCGGACCGATTGTATTTCGAGCCGCTGACTGACGAGGATGTCGTCGAATTGGTACGTGGCGAACAGGCGCGCGGCTCGGTTAAGGGCGTTATCGTGCAATTCGGCGGTCAAACGCCACTGAAACTAGCCAAGGGGCTGGAAGCAGCGGGCATCCCGATTTTGGGCACGGACCCGGATGCCATCGATCTCGCGGAAGACCGCGAGCGCTTCCAAAAATTGGTGACGGAACTCGATCTGGCGCAACCGTCAAACGGTACCGCGACATCCGTCGAGGAGGCGGAGCGTATTGCCGAGAGTATCGGCTACCCGGTGCTGATCCGTCCCTCATATGTCCTGGGTGGGCGGGCGATGGAGCTGGTCCACGATTTGGCCCAACTGCGCCGATACATGGCGACGGCGGTGCAAGTCTCTGGCGATCATCCAGTCCTGATTGATCAGTTTTTGAACAATGCAATCGAACTGGATGTCGATGCGCTCTGTGACGGAGATATCGTGCATGTCGCCGGCATCATGGAGCATATTGAGGAAGCGGGCATTCATTCGGGCGACAGTGCCTGTTCCTTGCCGCCGTACTCGTTGAGCGAAGATGTGTTGGCCGAGGTGCGCCGGCAGACGGAAGCGTTGGCCAAGGCGCTCCATGTAGTCGGATTGATGAACGTCCAATTCGCGGTAAAGAACGAGAAAGTCTATCTGATCGAAGTCAACCCGCGCGCCAGCCGGACCGTACCATTCGTGGCTAAGGCGACGGGCATACCCGTGGCCAAGATTGCGGCACGAGTAATGGCCGGTGAAAAATTGACTGATTTTAATTTGTCCGTTGAAGCCACCGGCAATCATGTCGCGGTCAAGGAAGCGGTCTTCCCGTTCCGCCGCTTCCCGGGTGTCGACGTGATGCTGGGGCCGGAAATGAAATCAACCGGCGAAGTCATGGGTTTGGACGCCGATTTCGGACGGGCCTTTGCCAAGGCACAGATGGGCGCAGGCGTTGTGTTGCCGACATCAGGGGCGGTATTTGTATCCGTCAAGGACGAAGACAAGGATGCAATCCTAGAGCCGGTTCGGAATTTGGCCGCGATGGATTTTGAAATTGTGGCGACGCGCGGGACCGCGCGATTCCTCGAAGAGCACGGGGTTACCGTGCGGACAATCAATAAGGTTCTCGAAGGAAACCCCCATATCGTTGATTCGATGATCGATGGAAATATTCAGCTCGTCTTCAATACGACGGAAGGCGCGCAGGCCATTGACGACAGTTTCAGCCTACGCCGAACGGCGTTGATGCGGGAGATTCCGTATTATACGACTCGAGCGGGCGCAGACGCGGCCGTGCGGGCGATTGCAGCATTACGAGAAGGGTCCCTTGAAGTCGCCCCACTGCAGTCGTACTTTAAAGGTTCGTTTTAAGACGCCGCACCCGACGCGGCGGGAGATGCGCTAACTCGCGGCGACCGCCGCGAGGTCGGTTACTCTCTTAGACTTGGATGGCGAATATGGGGTCCTTTCCGATCACCTCCGACGGTTTCACGCGGCTTCAGGAAGAATTGAAGACGCTCAAGAACGAAGAACGGCCCGCCGTGATTAAGGCGATTGCGGCGGCGCGCGAGCATGGCGATTTATCCGAGAACGCGGAGTATCACGCGGCACGGGAGCGGCAGAGCTTTATCGAGGGTCGAATTGCCGAACTCGAAGATAAACTCACCCGGGTCGAGGTGATCGATGTCTCGAAAGTATCCGGGGACCAAGTGAAGTTTGGTGCCAAGGTCGAGTTGGCCGATTGCGATACGGACGAGGAAGTCGCCTATCAGCTCGTCGGCGAATACGAAGCCGACGTGACCTCCGGTCTGCTGTCAGTTTCGGCCCCGCTAGCGCGGGCGCTGATCGGCAAGTCGGTCGGTGATATCGCCGAGGTCGTGACGCCGGGCGGACACAAGGACTACGAAATCATCAAGATTTCCTATCAGTAATCACATGAGGGCGCGACCATGCAGGCGCGTTCGCTAAATGGTGATTTCTTGATCGATGAATAGTCGCCAGTTCGACTGCGACGCCGGGCTGTCGGCTAACCAGATATTGGACATCTCGCCTTTCAAATCGATTGGCAAAACCATTGCTCGAATGAAGATGGCGGGCATTTGGGTCGAATGCCAAGCCACGACCGTATCGACGCCGGATTCCCACCAGGCGTCCCCCGGTCCCTGATTCGCGGTGAGATGGGAGGCGTCCTGCACGTTGAATGTCCCCTGATAGAGGCATCGAATGCCCGGGCCATGGTGTTGGTGACGCGGCGTTACCCGTCCGG
>JABJCS010000819.1 GCA_018665505.1 Alphaproteobacteria bacterium | reverse complement strand
GCGAGTAATGCTTCATGTAGCAATTGTTGACCTCGACATCTGCTTGCGTGAAAAAGCGGAAAATCTGGGTCAGCAAGTTTTGCTCGGCCGGCGTCAAATTCTTGTGCCAATCTTTAACGTCGTCGGCGAGCGGCACCTCTTCCGGCAGCCAGTGGATGCGCTGTTGGGTCAGCCAGGCGTCATAGGCCCACGGATAGTGGAACGGCTTATAAATCGGTTTGGAATCTAACAGCGACATCTTAGCGATACGTCCTTAGGTCGAGCTTCTGGTTATTGGCAGGAGAGGCATTCTTCGTAATCGATTTGTTCCGCCGGCTGATCCCCGCCATTCACCTTGCCAAGATGCGGCACGGCGAGTTGTCCGGCGTCTTGGTTGGCCACGACCTCTGCGCGTTGGATCGATTTGGAGCGGCAGTAATACAGGCTCTTCACGCCCTTCTTCCACGCCTGGTAGTGCAGTTGATGCAAATCCCGTTTGTGGATGTCGGCGGGCAGGAACAGGTTGATCGATTGCGACTGGCAAATCGAATCGGAACGATCGCCCGCGTGCTCGATGATCCAACGTTGGTCGATCTCGAACGCGGTCCGGAAGACGGCTTTTTCATCTTCGGTCAAGAAATCGAGATGCTGCACCGAGCCTTCGTGAGTCGTAATCGAAGACCACGTCTCGTCGTTATCCTTGCCTTTCTCCGCCAGCAGTTCCCGTAGATAGGGGTTACGGACATTGAACGAACCAGAAAGCGTTTTATGGGTGAAGCTATTGGCGGCCACGGGCTCGATCCCCGGTGAAGCGCCACCGCAAATTATGGAAATCGACGCGGTTGGCGCCACGGAAAGCTTGTTGGAGAAACGTTCCTTGATGCCAAAATCTTCCGCATCTGGGCAAGCACCGCGTTCTTCCGCGAGAGTTACCGACGCAGCATCTGCTTCTGCCCGAATATGCTTGAACATGCGCATGTTCCAGACTTTCGCCATCGCGCCTTCGAACGGAATCTTGTTGGCTTGAAGGAAGGAATGGAAGCCCATCACACCGAGACCGACCGAACGTTCCCGCATCGCCGCATAGCTCGCCCGGCTGAAATCTTCCGGGGCATTGTCGATGAAATCCTGCAGAACATTATCGAGGAAGCGCATGATGTCCTCGATAAAGCTCGGGTGTTTCTCCCACTCGGTATATTTCTCGACATTGAGTGATGAGAGGCAGCAGACCGCCGTCCTATCCTCGCCAAAACGGTCGATACCCGTCGGCAAGGTAATCTCGGAACAAAGGTTCGAGGTTTTAACTTCGAGCCCGCCGAGTTTCTGGTGCTCAGGCAGTGCCTTGTTCACATGGTCGATGTTGATGAGGTAGGGCTCGCCGGTCTCGATGCGCGAGGTAAGGATGCGAATCCAGAGACCGCGCGCGGAAATTTTCCGCATGACCGCACCATCCTTGGGGCTGGTGAGCGCCCATTCGGCATCTGCCTCGACCGCGCGCATGAAGGCGTCGGGCACCAGCACGCCGTGGTGCAGGTTCAGTGCCTTGCGATTCGGGTCACCGCCGGTGGGACGGCGCAGTTCGACGAATTCTTCGATCTCCGGGTGGCTGAGCGGCAGATAGACGGCAGCACTTCCGCGCCGCAGCGACCCTTGGCTGATCGCCAGAGTCAGCGAATCCATGACACGAATGAATGGAATGACACCCGATGTCTTGCCGTTGTGGCCGACGCGCTCGCCGATGGAACGCAGGTTACCCCAATAACTTCCGATGCCGCCACCACGTGCTGCCAACCAAACATTCTCGTTCCATAGGCCGAGAATGCCTTCAAGACTGTCCGTTGCTTCGTTGAGGAAGCACGAAATCGGTAAGCCTCGCGAGGTGCCGCCATTCGAGAGGACCGGGGTTGAGGGCATGAACCAATGCCGACTCATATAATCGTAGAGGCGCTGGGCGTGTTCCGAATCGTCAGCGTAATGCATCGCGACTCGCGCAAACAAATCCTGGAATTCTTCTCCCGGCATAAGATACCGGTCGGTCAGCGTCGCTTTGCCGAAAACGGTCAGAAGATCGTCACGTCGACGGTCTATGATGACGCGAATTCCACGCTCGTTTTGCTTTACATCTCTATAATCCTCGGCGTTCGGGTCCGAATCCAAGGATGTTGCCAGAAGGTCGGAATCGTCTTCTACTGGCCGCGTCGCAGAGTTATCCACAACCGCCCCATCCCGCAGAATTACACCCGATCCGTCCATATTTTCTCCCCCTATCCACAGCTGTGGAACGAATATTATGTGAATAAAACACTAGATTTCGTATAAGATGAACGACACGATACCAGATATTGAAGTGCTGTCATCGTGAACAAAAGAAGAACGTTCATAAAAAATTAACTCCTGTATGACGTAGGAGTCAACAACCTCGTGTCGCCCCTCGATTAAATGCGGAGAAATCTTGATGAAACTCAATCTAGGTTGCGGATTTTATAAGCTCGACGGCTTTCACAATGTTGATAAGTTCGACGCGTGCGATCCGGACGAAGTGGCGGATCTCGAGGTTTTCCCGTGGCCTTGGGCGGACGACTCGATTGACGAGGTCGTCATGAGCCATGTGCTGGAGCATCTCGGGCAAGAAACCGACGTCTATTTCTCCATCATCCAGGAGCTCTACCGGGTTTGTCGCGATGGCGCCGAAGTCCGAATCGCGGTGCCGCATCCGCGCCATGACGACTTTCTCAACGATCCGACCCATGTCCGCGCGGTGACGGTGGAAGCGCTCGCCATGTTCTCCAAGAAGGCGTGCGACGAATTCGTGCGGCAGAAAGCGGCCAATACACCGCTCGCCCATATGCTGGCTGTCGATTTCGAGATGGAGGACATGAAATTCACGCTCGAGCAACCGTGGCTCTCGAAAGTGCAATCCGGCGCCATGGGCGATACAGAGTTGTTGCTCGCAATCCGTCAGCACAACAATGTTATCAAGGAAACATCTGTGAAATTACGGGTGAAAAAGGGCTGAACGCGACTAACATTGTTCTCTAATCCTTGAGGTCAGGAATTCGGGAGCAATCCATGGCTATACTCGAAGTTCTCCGCGTCCCCGTTTTGCACGACAATTACGTTTGGCTGGCGCATGAGGCGACATCCGGCGTGACGGCGGCCATCGACCCCGCGGTTGTCGATCCTGTATTGGCGGCGCTGGCGGAAAAGGGGTGGACGCTCACCCATATTCTGAACACTCATCATCATAATGATCACACCGGCGGCAATTTGGCGCTTAAGGCGAAAACCGGCTGCACCATTGTAGGCTCGCGTACGGATCGCGATCGTATTCCCGGCATCGATATCGAAGTCGGTGAAGGTGATACCTACACATTGGGTAAAGCCATGGGCCGGGTCTTCGACGTCTCGGGACACACTCTCGGGCATATCGCATATTGGTTTGAGGAAAGCGCCGCGCTGTTTTGCGGTGACACCATGTTCGCAATGGGGTGTGGGCGGGTGATCGAGGGAGAGTTCGGGCAAATGCTCGACTCGTTGGAGAAACTAAAAGGCCTGCCGGGTGACACGCGGGTTTATTGCGCGCATGAGTACACGCAGAAGAACGGGCAATTCGCGCTGACGGTGGAGCCACAAAACCCAGATCTCATCGCCCGAATGCGGGATGTAGACGACAAACGCGCGCGCGATATTGCGACGGTTCCCTCGCGTCTCGACGAAGAATGGAAGACCAACCCGTTCTTGCGGCCCGATAGCCCGCACCTACAAGAAACCATCGGTCTTGCGGGTGCCGGATTGGTCGACGTATTCGCCGAGACTCGTCGGCGTAAGGATGCGTTTTAACTCAAAGCTTCAAAAAAGGCAGAAGTAATGGCCATTGATCGCCCGAACGAGCCCGAACGTCCCGTCGGTACTGAAAATGCGGAAATGGGATGGGGCAGCGATGTCGTCGCCGAACTCGTTCGCCGTCTCGATATTCCCTATATAGCCGTGGTGCCGGGTGCCAGTTATCGCGGTTTTCAGGATAGTCTTGTCAATTATCTTGGCAATCGCGATCCGCAGATGCTGGTCTGCCTACACGAGGAACATTGCGTCGCCATCGCGCACGGTTACGCTAAGGTCACGGACAAACCGATGGCTGCGGCCGTACACAGCAATGTGGGACTGATGCACGCGACCATGGCGGTCTTCGATGCTTGGTGCGACCGGGCGCCGGTAATGGTGTTCGGTGCGACCGGGCCTGTCGACGCGGCCCTGCGGCGTCCATGGATAGATTGGATACACACGTCGCGGGATCAAGGTGCCTTGGTCCGCGACTATGTTAAATGGGACGATCAGCCAGGCTCGCCCGAAGCGGCCATCGAGTCGGTTCTACGGGCGAACCGCATTATGCGCCGTCACCCTCAAGGCCCGGTCTATATCGTCCTCGATGTGGCGATGCAGGAATCGAAACTCGATCCGGTGCCGGAGATTCCCGATGTCGCGCGCTATGCCGTGGAACCTGATCCAGCACCCACTACCGAGTCCGTCACGGCGGCGCTTGAAATGCTGAAATCTGCCACGTCGCCGCTGATCATGGTGGGGCGGGGCT
>JABJCS010000818.1 GCA_018665505.1 Alphaproteobacteria bacterium | reverse complement strand
CAATCGCGGATTGGGCTCGCGGGGCTGTAGATACGCGTCATCTTCGTCGTCGTCGTCGAAATCGTCGAGGACGGGTCGTTCGTCACGCTTTGTTAAAAATGGAAGTTTCAGGAGTCGCCGTCCCTAATTCACCATTCGGTTGCGATACAGCGCCAGTCCGCGCAATAGATCGAGCGCGCGCGCCAATTGATAATCGACCGGCTTTGGCTTTTTCTTAACGCTGTCGGCCTCGGTTTTCTTGTCTGCGCCTTTCTCCTCGTCATCTTTGGCCTTTGGATCGGACTTTTTCGATTGGTTGTTGTCCAAGGCACCGCGCAAATCCGCCTCATGGCGTTCGCGCCGCGCCGCGCCCTCCAAGGGCTCGATCTTCGCTTGAGCGACTTCGATGTCTGGGTCGATGCCACGCGCTTGGATGGAGGTGCCAGAAGGGGTGTAGTAGCGCTGCGTCGTTAGCTTGATGGCACCGTTACGGCCAAGTGGAATGATCGTCTGCACGGATCCCTTGCCAAAAGACCGCTTACCCAGGATGACCGCGCGGCGATGATCCTGCAGCGCACCGGCGACAATTTCCGATGCAGATGCTGATCCACTATTAATCAAGACAACGATCGGTAACCCGTCCGTGACATCGCCGGGTGTCGCGTGAAAGCGTTGTGCGTTCTCTTGCACGCGGCCGCGCGTCGAGACAATTTCGCCCTCTTCGAGGAATGCGTCGGAGACCAAGACTGCCTGATCTAGCAGGCCGCCCGGATTGTTGCGCAGATCAAGGACAAATCCGGCCAGCTTATCGCCAACCTCAGTCTTGATCTTTGCGACTGCCTTATTGAGTCCGCTTTCCGTCTGTTGGCTAAAACTGGTGATCCGCACGTAGCCGACATTGCCTTCTGTGCGGCTGCGCACGGAGCGGATGCGAATCTTATCGCGGGTAATCGTAACGTCGAAGCTCTTGGCGGCGCGTCGGATCGTCAGCTTGATGTCGCTGCTGATCGGCCCGCGCATCCGCTCAACTGCTTGAGCGAGCGTCAGTCCTTGGACGTGGTCCCCATCTAGATGGGTGATCAAGTCGCCAGCCTTGATACCGGCACGATCGGCTGGAGTCTCGTCGATCGGTGAGACGACTTTTACATAACCGCCTTCCATCGTGACTTCGATCCCGAGGCCGCCGAACTCGCCCTTCGTCTGGACCTGCATGTCGCGGAAGTTTTTCTTGTTCAGAAAAGCCGAATGCGGGTCGAGATCGGTGAGCATGCCGCGCACGGCCGCTTCGATCAGTTCCTCGTCCGAGACTTCCTCGACATAGTCCGATCGGACTCGCTCGAAGACATCGCCGAAGAGTTCCAGGAGACGATAGGTCTCGGACCGATCATTCTCCTTTGCACCGGCGGTACCGGACAGCGTTAAGACGGCGAACGCACAAAGGATCGCCAATGGGGTCTTTAGGTAGTCACGCATTATCCACGCACCTTGTCTCTTGCCGCCGCAAACCATGGAAGCGGGTTGACGGGTTGACCCTTGCGGCGCACTTCGACGTACAAGCGCGTACCGGCTTCCTGAGATCCCATAACGCCGATCGGTTCACCAGCCAATAATAGCTGTCCCAATGTGGCGTCAACTCGCCGCATGCCGGCGAGTAATGTATGATAGGCGTCGCCATGCTGTATGATCAAGATTTGCCCGTATCCTTTAAAGGGTCCGGCAAAAACGACCTTTCCGTCAAACGGTGCCACGACTTGCGCCCGCAGGCGCGTTTCGAAGGTGGCACCCTTGGCCGAACTGCCAGTTTTGGTGTCCTGGCCGAAGCGTTCCACCAGCTTGCCGCGCGCCGGCTGCGTCATCGCGCCGAAGTTGGGTTTTGCTATCGGAGCATCCGGAAGGGAAGCAGTTTGTGGGCGCCGTAGTTCGGGTTTGGGTTTGGGTCTCGCCACTTTCTGCAGGTGGGCGAACAACTCGCGCAGGCTTTCGGCTCGCTCGCTTAAACTCGCTAAGCGATTGTCCACTTGTCGGGTCGCCTTGATCATGCGTCGGCGTTCGACGGCTTTATGCACCATCAGAGCGTTGAGACGGTTTCGTTTCGTCTCCAACGAGGCGGTTGCGGATTTGATTTTTCGCTGCCGGTTTTCGAGTTCGGTTCGAACCGTGGTGATTTCGCTCAGGTCCTGCCGAAGCGCCACGGCCCGCGCGCGCAAATGTGGCAGGGCCGCCCGTAGCAGGAGGGCACTGCGCACGATCTTCAAAGGCTCGGCATTCGACAGGAGGAGTGCTTGCGGTGGGTTCCGCGACAATCGTTCCAACGCGGCCAGTGTACCGGTCATTTGTTGGCGTCTATCGTTGAGCGCACGGTGGCGTTCGGCGGCTGTTTCTTTCAGCTCCGGCAATTTTGCTTCCAGCCGGGAGAGAACGGATTCTTGTTCTTGCGCCGTTCGCGCCGCTCGAATGAGATTTCGCCGCAATGTCGAGACGCCTTTCTCGAGAGTTCGACGTTCCTGGTCGAGTGCCTCGCGCTGTTTTTGGCTAGCTTCGATTTCCCGTTCGATTTTCTCGAGATCGTGCTTATCCTGCGCCGAAGCGGATGCAACGGGAGCGAACGTGAGCGCCGCGGCGAATGCCGCAATGAGAGGTGTCCGGTATTTATCCGGCCGCACGTCGCCGACCCGATTCCATCAACAACGACCTTCCGCCCATCTCTGCCGGTTGCGCCAGCTGCATGAGGTCCAATAGCGTCGGTGCCACATCCGCCAGGCATCCGTCATTCAGCGTCGTCGCCTGTCCGCTGGTGTCGATCAGTACGGCGGGCACCAGATTGCGCGTATGCGCAGTATGAGCACCGCCCGAGTTCGGGTCCGCCATCATTTCCGCATTGCCGTGGTCGGCGGTCACCAATAAGGCTCCGCCCGCGGCGACCACTGCATCTCGCAGGCGGCCGAGACAATGATCGACGGTCTCGACGGCCTTTAACGCCGCCGCGAAATCGCCGGTATGGCCGACCATGTCGGTATTGGCGTAATTGACTAGGATGAAATCGAAGTCATCCGATGCGATGGCGTCGACGAGTTTATCGGTCACCTCGGCGGCGGACATCTCCGGCTGGAGGTCATAGGTCGCGACATCCGGCGAGGGCACCAATATTCGCTCTTCACCGTCGAATACCTGCTCTTGCCCGCCATTGAAGAAAAACGTCACATGGGCGTATTTCTCGGTCTCCGCGATGCGCAGTTGTTTGCGCCCCGCATTCGCAAGTAACTGGCCGAACACCTTTTCCAGCTGAACTGAGGGGAAGAGCGCCTTGATCAGCGGGTTAAGGGCGTCGGAGTATTCGATCAATCCCAAGGTCGCCGAAAAGGAGATCTGTCGCGCGTGCGCGAAGCCGTCGAAAGAAGGGTCTAGCAGCGCGGTTAAAATCTCCCGTGCCCGGTCGGCCCTGAAGTTCGCCATCAGCAACCCGTCGCCGTCCTTCATGCCTGTATAGTCACCGATAACGGTCGGCTCGACGAATTCGTCGCTAGTTTCCGCCTTATATGCTGCCTCGACCGCTTGTAGGGCGTCGTCGGCGTGCGCACCCTCGGCGTCCACCATGAGCCGAACGGCCCGTTCGACCCGGTCCCAACGTTTGTCGCGGTCCAAGGCGAAATAGCGCCCGCAGACGGTCCCGATCGGGGTACTACCGGATTTTTCGATAAAGTCAGCCAAGTATTCCTTCGCCGACGACGGCGGTGTGTCGCGTCCGTCGAGGAACGCGTGAATTCGCACCGGTATGCCAGCCGCCGTCAGATAGCGCGCCAAGGCGGCAATTTGATCTTGGTGGGAATGCACGCCGCCCGGCGACATCAATCCCGCGACATGCGCGGTGCCGCCGCTGTTCCGTAGGGCGTCGATGAAGGCGCGCAAATCTGGGTGTTGTTCGAGTGTGCCGTCGGCAACCACCGCATCGATGCGTGGCAGATCCTGCAAGACGATACGGCCCGCGCCGAGGTTCATGTGGCCGACCTCCGAATTGCCCATTTGGCCATCTGGCAGACCCACGTGATGTTCGGAGGCGTCGAGCCGGGCGTGAGGGTGCGCCGCCAAGAGGGCGTCCCAATTCGGAGTTTGCGCACGGGTGATGGCGTTGGTCGGGCTATCGGGTCCGTCGCCCCAACCGTCCAAGATGCACAAAACAACGGGTTTTGGTGTCTCGCTCATTGCGGCGCCATTCTATGTGAAGTGGGTCTAAGTGCAACCATGCTCTACGCCCGGTGATAGGGATGGCCGGCGAGAATTTGCTGCGCGCGGTACAGTTGCTCAGCTAACATGCCGCGCACCAAGAGATGCGGCCAGGTGGCGCGCCCGAAGGCGAGGACCAAATCGGCGCGCCGCCGCACATCTTCGGCCAAGCCGTCGGCACCGCCGATAACGAACGCCACGTCGCCAATCCCGGAATCCCGCCAGTCGCCGATACGTGCCGCCAAATCTTCGCTGCCGAGGTCACGGCCTTTCTCATCCAGTGCCGCGACCATCGCGCCATCCGGTATCGCGGCCAGGATCGATTTCCCTTCTCGCGCCTTGCGGCCGTCGGTTCCGGATTTCCGGTCATCGATTTCGTGAATGTCCAACGGCCATCTTATCCGGCCGTGGAAATGCTCGAAGAGGTCGCCTTCGACGCCGCGGCGCAAGCGGCCTACGGCGATGATATGAAAGCGCATGGCGGCATCCCGTTAGATATGTGCCGCATTCATATCAACGGACTCGGGCAAAGCCTCGGACCATAGTTTCTCGATATTGTAAAAGTCCCGCACTTCCGGCCGGAACAAGTGAACAATCACGTCCCCGGCGTCGATCAAGACCCAATCACAATTCTCGAGGCCTTCGATGGAAATGCCTTTAATACCCACGCCCTTCAGCTTCTCGCGAATATGATTCGCCATGGCGCCGACCTGCCGTGTGCTGCTGCCGGTGGCGACAACCATGGAGTCAGCGATGGAGCTCTTTCCGGCAAGATCGATATCCGCGACATCGATGGCCTTGTCGTCGTCGAGCGATTCCAGAATCAATTCGAGTAGCTTTTCGGGCGCAGGCAGGTTCGGAGTATGCGTCGCTATGATACGTTCCTCGCGATCCGTTTCATTCAACCACCTTTCGGCATAATGCCTTGACCTGTTATCCCGGTCTCTTGGGCTCGGATCTCTGTTGCCGAGACCGGGTTCAGTCGACTGTGTAAGAACACCCAAGCTGGCGCACTATGTCGCGCCAAGCTCGAGGCATTTCGCTCTGGTATCCGGCTGCCCGCATACCGAGTCGCGACAATGCCAGCCAATGCCCGGAAAGAATAGGTGGGACGGTCGAAAACTGCAATGGGAACGGTATCAAAGATTTCTTTCCACCCTTCCCATTTTGGGAACTGGATCAAATTATCGGCGCCCATGAGCCAGACGAAATCGTGCTGCCGTCGCCGCGCCGTCAGGCGTTTCAGCGTATCGCGCGTGTAATGTGTACCAAGCCGCAATTCGATATCACTGACTTTTATGCGCCGGTGATTGGCAACCGTTTGCGCATTCACCAAGCGGTCCGCGAAGGGGGCCATACCATCGACCGGCTTCAACGGGTTTTGCGGCGAGACGAGCCACCATACCTCGTCGAGGCCGAGCCGCTTTAACGCGATCAAGCTAATCATCCGATGCCCTTCATGGGCCGGATTGAATGATCCGCCAAGAAGGCCGATCGCGCGTTTCCTGCTGCCGGTACCGATCATGCTTGCTGCGACTTATTGTGGGGGATTGTTTGCGGCCTCTATGGACGACACTGACCGGTGCCGCGGACGATGTACTTGTAACTGGTAAGCTGCTCGGCGCCGACCGGCCCGCGTGCATGTAATTTTCCGGTCGAGATGCCGATTTCCGCTCCCATACCGAATTCGCCCCCATCTGCATAATGGGTCGAGGCATTGTGCAGCACAATAGCGCTGTCGATATCCGCAAGGAAGCGCTCTGCGACCGCGGTATCGTTTGCGATGACCGTGTCCGTATGATGTGAGCCGTGGCGGTTGACATGGGCAATGGCGTCGTCGGGTCCGTCGACGACGCGCACGGAAATAATCTTATCGAGATATTCCGTATCCCAGTCATCGTCGCTGGCCGGGACGATCCGGGGGTCAGTCTTTCGCGCCGCCTCGTCTCCGCGCACTTCGCATCCCGCTGCGGACAGGTCGCCGACGATATCCGGCAACAATCGCACGGCGATGTCCCGGTCGATCACCATGGATTCGGCCGCTCCGCAAATACCCGTGCGGCGCATTTTCGCGTTCATGACAATCTCCCGCGCCATGGCGTGATCGGCGCTGTCATGGATGTAGACATGACAATTGCCGTCCAGATGCGCGATGACGGGGATGCGGGACTCTTCCATCACCCGTTCGATCAGGGACCGTCCGCCGCGCGGCACGATAAAGTCGATCAGGTCCGATTGCTTTAACATCGCGCCCACTGCCGCCCGGTCTCGGGTCGGGATGGTTTGAACCGCACCTTCCGGCAATCCGGCGCGCCGCAAGCCTTCCTGCAGACAGGCGGCGATGGCGCCGGAAGAGTGCAGGCTTTCCGAGCCACCGCGTAAGATCGCGGCATTGCCGGATTTAAGGCAAAGCGCGCCTGCATCAGCAGTCACGTTGGGGCGGGACTCGTAGATGATTCCAATGACACCGAGCGGCACACTGACCCGCGCGATTTTCAATCCGTTGGGTCGCTCGCGCTCGTCGATGATCCGGCCGAGCGGTTCCGGCAGCTCAGCGATGCTTTCCAGTCCGGCCGCCATTGCTTCAATTCGCTCCTCGGTCAGCAATAGCCGGTCGAGCATGGCGCCTGACAGGCCCTTCTCGCGGCCGAACGCCATGTCTTTGGCATTGGCGGTAAGAATGTCGGGCATCCTCTCCCGAATGGCGGCGGCACCTTGGCGGAGGGCATCACTCCGGGTCTCGCTCTCGACGAGGCCGAGCGCATGGCTCGCCGCCTGTGCGTCTTTGGCTATTCCCCGGACCATTTCCTCAACCGGAATGTCCGATCCGGAAAGGGTGGCGACGTTCGTCATGTATCTGTGCCTTTTTAGCTTATTTTGAATTCGCCCGCTCAGGCGATGGAGCCCGAGAGCCGCCGACTTTATCGAATACATTAGCGAAGCGCATCAAATTTTGCTTACTTCATATGTAGAGGGCGAATGAGATGAAAACCAACCCATGAGTGACGACCCACCCGTGAGCGACGCTGCGGCCGATTTGTTCGAGGAAGCGCGGCGGACCGAAGGAGAAGATGCGGCGGCGGCGTTGTCCCTATTCGCGCAATGCGCTGCGGCCGAACCTGGGTGGAGCGTCCCGGTCGTCGCGCTCGGTGATTTGTTGCGAAAATCCGGGCGCACCGAAGAAGCGCTGGTAGCCTACGGACGGGCTTTCGAGCTGGACCCGACCGACGCGGCGATACCGGTGAAGAGCGGCAATCTGCGGAACGAAACCCGGGATTATGCGGCGGCTGTCTGGGACTATGAGGCGGCGGCGGCGGCCCGACCCGATTGGTATCTCCCCGATCTCAATCGTGGTAATGCGTTGACAGCGCAGGGTAATCTCGATGGTGCCGCGCGGGCCTATGACCGTGCGTTGGAGAAGGGTGGCCCGGCGGGAATTCGGTTGCGGCGCGATTTACGGCTGCCGATCATTCCCGAAGGCGCCGGGCCATATGCGGCGGAATACGAGCGTTACCGGGCGGCACTCGGAATATTGGAAGCCGACCCGCCTACTCTCGGTAATCCATTGACGGAAACGCCGGGCAGCCGATTCTACCTCGCCTATCACGGCCGCAACGACCGCGACCTTCAACAGCAGCTGGCTGCGGTTTATCTGGCCGGATGCCCGAAACTCGATTGGACCGCACCGCATTGCCGTACGCTCGGGCAGCCTGAGGGCCCGCGACGAATTGCGTTCGTCTCCCGTTTCCTTTTTGACCACTCGATCGGGCGCTTGTGTCTCGGTTTGTTTCGCCGCCTCGCCGCGCGCGGAGATTGCGAGGTGATTTGCTTCGAGACGGCACCCGTTCCTGCCGATGGCGTGCACGGGGAAATTGCCGGACTAGTCTCCCATGTCGAAACCTTGCCCGCCGATATTTTCAGCGCGCGGGAGGTGATTGCCGCCGCTCAGCCAGATGTCGTCTTCTATCCGGAGATCGGCATGGATCCGTTGGCCTATTTTTTGGCTTTCGCGCGTCTGGCACCGATACAAGCGGTCTCCTACGGACATCCGGTCACTTCCGGTATTCCCAATGTCGATTATTTCTTGTCCTGTACCGCAGCGGAACCCGCTGTCGATTCGGATGCGCGCGGCGCTTATAGTGAATGCCTTGTACCGCTCGGCGGTTTGCCGTTCTCCTATGTCCGTCCTCCCGCACCGGAGCCGTCGGGGACGCGCGCGGACTTCGGTCTTGCGGAAGATGCGACGATTTATTTTTTGGCTCAAAACCTGTTCAAGATTCATCCGGATATGGACACGGCCCTGCAGTTGATCCTTGAGCGTGACCCGCAGGGCATCATCCTGTTATTGGAAGGACATGACGACGCCTGGGGCGACGTGTTGCGCCGACGGTTTGCCGTCACAGTGGGCACATGTGCGGCGCGGATAAAGTTTCTGCCGCGTCAAAGTCATGACGATTTCATGCGACTGCTCGGTTTGTCGGATGTCAGCTTGGATAGCTTTCCATTTTGTGGCGGCAACACGACCTATCAATCGCTGGCGATGGGCACGCCGGTCGTCACCTTGCCGGGACGCTATCTTCGAGGCCGGGTTAGTTTAGGAATATACCGTCATATGGGTATGGAAGAACTGATCGCAGGCGATGTGACGGACTATGCCGAGATTGCGGTACGACTTGGTCGCGATGTGGAGTTTCGGGCGGGGGTCAGACAAAAAATTGCCGAGACTTGTGCTGTTATTTTTGACGATCCGGTGTTTCTCGATGATGCTGAACGCTTCTTGATGACGTCGACGCCGCTTTAGACGGTCAGCACCAAGTCGTCGCGGTGGATGAGTTCGTCGCGTCCCCGATATCCGAGAATCTCTGCGATTTCGCCGCTCTTGCGGCCCGAGATTCGGGCTGCGTCCGTATTGGAATAGGCGGAGAGACCGCGCGCCATTTCATTGCCGTCGGCGGTACGGACAATGACTGCATCGCCCCGCTCAAACGTTCCTTGGATGCGGACAACTCCAGCCGGGAGCAGGCTTTTTCCTTGTCTGAGGGCGCGCTCAGCACCCGCATCGACAAGGATTTCACCGACCGGATTGAGTGAGCCGACAATCCATCGTTTGCGCGCCGTGAGTGGAGAGGCCGATGGCATGAACCAAGTGCATCGCGCCCCATCAGCCAGTCGCCGCAATGGGTTTGCCTCGATCCCGTTCATAATCGCCATGCGGCAACCGGCGGCGGTGGCAACCTTCGCCGCTTGTAATTTGGTTTCCATACCGCCGGAGGAATACCCAGTGGGCGCTTTGCCTGCCATGGCCTCGATTTGCGGGTTGATCTCGTTGACCCGGGCGATGTGTTGGGCGTTTGAATCCTGTCGGGGATCGCGCTCATACAGCCCGTCGATATCGGACAGTAGGATTAGTGTGTCTGCGCTGATCATCGCCGCGACCCGCGCCGCCAGACGGTCGTTGTCACCGAAACGGATTTCTGTCGTCGCCACCGTGTCGTTCTCGTTGACCACGGGAACCGCGCCTAGTGTCAGCAATTGCGCAATCGTGCTGCGGGCGTTGAGGTGTCGGCGGCGTTCCTCGGTATCGCTGAGCGTGAGGAGGATTTGCGCGACCGAAATGTCGTGCCGCGCCAGCGCTTCCTGGTAGGCATGGGCCAATTGTATCTGACCGCTGGCCGCGGCGGCCTGTTTCTCTTCGAGCCGTATCGTCTTCTGCGTCAGGCCAAGATGGCGCCGTCCGACCGCGATGGCCCCTGAAGAAACCACCAGAATCTCCGTCCCCGTCTCGCGCAAGGCATACAAATCATCCGCGAGCGCTTCCAGCCAGGTGCGTCGAATGGTGCCGGTTTTGTCGTCGACCAAGAGGGCGGAGCCGATCTTCACCACGAGCCTTGCGGCACCGGTCAATTGTTCCGTCATCGCGTTGTCGCTTACAGGTTCCATGGCCGGGCGGCGACGGTAGGAGATTGCGTCACTTCTTCCCGCTCGGATTTAATGACTCTGTGCAGGCGGCGCAGCGCATCCTGCACGCCGTCACCGGTGACGCCCGAAATCGTCATCACGTCGCGGGTCGATGCCGCTTCCGCCAGAGCTGCTTTCTTCTCCGATATGGCCTCTTCATCGAGCGCGTCGCATTTGTTCAGCGCGACGATCTCCGTCTTTTCCTCAAGGCCCGCGCCATAGGCGATAATCTCGTCGCGGACCGTCCGATAGGCGCCGGCAACATCTTCTTCTGTCCCGTCGATCAAATGCAGCAACACGCCGCAACGCTCCACATGGCCGAGAAATCGATCGCCGAGTCCATGGCCTTCATGAGCGCCTTCGATTAATCCCGGAATATCGGCCAGCACGAATTCCGCGCCATCCAGATAGACCACACCCAATTGCGGGTGAAGTGTCGTGAATGGATAGTCGGCGATCTTTGGCTTAGCGCGGCTGACCGCCGCCAGGAAGGTGGATTTTCCGGCATTCGGCAGGCCGACCAAGCCTGCATCCGCCAACAGTTTCAGCCGCAGCCAGACCCACATTTCCTGTCCCGGCCAGCCGGCCTCCGCACGTCTTGGTGCACGATTGGTCGCCGTCTTGAATTGGGCGTTGCCGCGCCCGGCATCGCCGCCCCGCAACAGCTCCACTTCCTCACCCTCAATGGTCAGGTCGACCAGAAGGGTTTCGTTGTCCTCGGCGAAAATTTGCGTACCCACGGGCAGCTCGAGTACCGCCGTCTTACCGGCGGCTCCAGTCATATCCTTGCCCATGCCGGGGCGACCGTTCTCCGCTTTGATGTGTTGGCGGTAGCGATAATCGATCAGCGTGTTGAGGCCCGGCACCGCAACCGCCATGACATCACCGCCCCGGCCACCGCTGCCGCCGTTCGGCCCGCCGAACTCAACGTATTTCTCACGCCGAAAAGAGATGCAGCCGTTACCGCCTTCACCGCTCTTTACGTAGACCTTGGCTTGATCGAGAAATTTCATGTCTTCCGCCCCAACGAAAAAGGGGAATGGCTAGCCATTCCCCTGAACGTTACAGCCTGCGTCGAATTAGTCTACGCCGCCGGCTCCACCGAGATGGTGGTGCGGGCGCGGGTCTTGTGAAATTTCACCTGACCATCGACCAATGCGAACAGGGTGTGATCGCGACCCATGCCGACATTATCGCCGGGATGGAATTTAGTGCCGCGTTGACGCACGAGAATATTACCGGGAATTACAGCTTCTCCGCCGTATTTTTTCACGCCGAGACGGCGACCGATTGTATCGCGGCCGTTACGTGAACTACCGCCTGCCTTTTTATGTGCCATGGCGTTCTACTCCTTACTCTGCTTCCGCCGCGGGAGCCGCTTCGGGCGCTGCTTCCGGTTTCTTTTTCGGGGCGGCCTTTTTCTTGCCGGCGGCAAGGATATCGTCGATCCGCAGAACCGTTAGGTGCTGGCGGTGGCCGTTCTTGCGGCGATAGTTTTGCCGACGCTTCTTCTTGAAGATGATGATCTTACGGTCTCGCATTTG
>JABJCS010000817.1 GCA_018665505.1 Alphaproteobacteria bacterium | reverse complement strand
CTTGGTCAATCCGACCAACCCGTGCTTTGCCGAAACATAGGCTGCTTTATGGATCGAGGCGACGATGCCTTGCACCGAACTGGTGTTGATGATCCGTCCCCAGTCGCGCTCACGCATTTGAGGCAAGACCGCCTTGATGGTGTGGAAGGACGAGGAGAGATTGATCGCCATGATGTCGTCCCATTGGTCGTCCGGGAAGTCTTCGATACGGGAGACGTGCTGGATGCCTGCATTGTTGATCAGGATGTCGACCTTACCCATTGCTGCTGTTGCATCGGTGACCATCGCTCGAATTTCTTCCGGTATCCGCATATCAGCGGCGGAGAAATGAACCGCTTTCGCGCCCGCTGCTGTGACTTCTGCCTTGGCGGCGTCGATGATGTCCGCATCCGCCACGCCGTTCATCATGATCTCGCACCCTTCGGCGGCTAATGCTTTTGCATAGGCCAGACCGATCCCGCTCGTCGACCCGGTGATCAGCGCGCATTTGCCGTTCAGCATTTCATTCTCCCCTTGGAAATTCTTCTCAGAATAAGTAAGGCGGGGTCCGGGGATGTCAGGGGCGGCCGCGCACCTATCTTTCCTGCCGAAGTTTATGCACAGAAGGGAAAGCCGATGCGAGGCGTACTCGTCGAGGAATTTACCGATTTCGAAAACCTGAAACTGATAGAATGTCCGGAGCCGGAATTGGGGCCGAAGCAGGTCCGCATTCGAACCCAGGCAACGGGCATCAGCTTCGCCTTGAGCTTGATGGTGGCGGGCCGTTATCAACGCAAGCCTCCGCTTCCCTTTGTCCCTGCTGCCGAAGTGGCCGGGATCGTCACCGACGTGGCCGAAGGCTGTGAGCGGATTAAAGTCGGCGACCGAGTGTGCGCCGTCCTCGATTGGGGCGGCTTGGCCGAGGTCGCGGTCGCCAATGAGGTGAACACGTTCAAGATACCCGACGGCTTAACCTTTGATCGGGCGATCTGCTTCACCAATTCCTATGCGACGTCAGCAGCGGCCCTATTGTGGCCGCATCTGCTGCGTCTGGAAGCGGGCGAGACTTTGTTGGTGCACGGTGCTGCCGGCGGGGTTGGCTTGGCTGCGATCGAGATTGGTAAGATCATCGGGGCGACCGTGATCGCTACCGCCGGGTCGGCCGAGAAGTTGGAAGCGGCAAAGGCTCACGGCGCGGATCATGTAATTAATTACCGCGAGGGCGAGTTCCGCAAAATCGTGAATGAGCTCACCGACGGGCGCGGTGCCAATGCCATTTACGATCCAGTGGGCGGCGATGTATTTAAGCAGTCGCTTCGCTGCATCGCGCCGGAAGGTCGCATCATGCCGGTCGGTTTTGCCGGCGGCACGATACAGGAGATTCCGGCCAATATCCTATTGGTTAAAAACATCACCGTGACCGGGCTCAACATGGGCTATTACATCGGCTGGAGCCCGGACGACGTACGCGATGAGATGGCGCCGCGCATTCATCCGTTGATGCAGCAGATGTTCGACTGGTTCGAAGCCGGAAAAATAAAGCCGCGGATTTGGAAAACCTTCAAGCTGGAGGATTTCCAAGATGCGATGGCGGCAGTCTTGGACCGAGCCGCCATCGGCCGTGTTGCCGTCGTGATGGATGAGGAAGCGAAACGTCTGGGACAATAGAGGTCGCATGTTGGCTAGATATCTACCCACTCTACCACGTCATTCCGGGGCGCGAAGCGAACCCGGAACTACTGCCTGAGCGTTTCCAGTGTGCGGATTGTCCGACGGTCGGGCTCAGGCCATAATTCCGGGTCCGGGCGATGCCCGTCCCGGAACGACGAGATATTAAGGAAAAACGTATCTTCATGAGTAACAATCTCCTCTTTTCTCCGCTTAAATTGCGTGGCGTCACGCTGCCGAACCGCGTCGTGCTCTCACCGCTTTGTATGTATTCCGCAAATAGCGGTGTCGCTTCGAGCTGGCAATTCGCGCATCTCAGCACCTTCGCGCGGGGCGGTGTTGGATTGGTATTCGCGGAAGCCAGTGGGGTTGATCCACGCGGGCGCATCACGCCGCGCTGTCTTGGTATCTGGACCGACGAACAGGCGGAGGCTCTCAAGCTGACGACTGAATTCATCTCATCGATGGGATCGGTCCCGGGGATGCAAATCGCCCATGCAGGGCGCAAGGCATCAGCGGCACCGCCTTGGGCAAAAGGTGTCCCGCTCGCGATCGGCGATACCGCGTGGGGCGATCCCGGCTGGCAAACCGTGGCGCCGTCGGAAGTGCCGTTGGCCGAGGGATGGCCGACGCCTCATGCCTTGAGCGAAACTGAAATCGCGGACGTCGTGGCTGCCTTTGCGGACAGCGCCAGGCGCTCGGCCCAGGCCGGATTCAAGGTTTTGGAAATTCACGGCGCGCATGGATATCTCATCCACAGTTTTCTCTCATCCCTCAGCAATCAGCGCAATGACGGCTACGGCGGCGACCGCGCCGGGCGCATGCGTTTCGCCCTGGAAGTCACCGAAGCCGTTCGGGCAGCGTGGCCCGACGAGCTGCCGCTGTTCTTCCGTCTCTCTGCCATCGACGGCTACGGATGGGAGATCGAAGATTCGGTTGCGCTGGCGACGGCGCTCAAGGAGCGCGGTGTCGATGTGGTCGATTGCTCCGCCGGCGGCATCACCGGAGCACCTGCCTTCCGAGCCCAGGACGACGGCAAGCCGTTGCCGAAATCAGGCCAACGCCCGCTCGGCTTCCAAGTGCCGTATTCGGAAGCTATTCGACGCGGTGCGGATGTGCCGACCATGGCCGTCGGTCGCATCGTCGACCCGCAACAAGCGGAAGATATCTTGCAGGACGGCAGAGCCGACCTGGTGGCCCTCGGTCGCGAGCTGATGCACGACCCGTTCTGGGCGCTGCATGCAGCGGAAGCATTGGAACAGGAAGACGCATTCAAGCTCTGGCCCGACCAATACCGCTGGGCCATCGTGCGCCGCGCGGAGCTGGGGCAGTACGAACGGAATTAACGGCTTCGCTATACCGTCTCCCGTGCCGCCGGATCGTCTTTCTTAGGCACGACTTTCTCGGCTGGAAATTGGATGCTGACGCTGGTTCCCTTGCCGATCTCGCTTGTGAGCTTCAGCTGGCCGCCGTTCAGTTCCGTCAAGCTCCTGGAGAGCGAGAGGCCGAGGCCGGTGCCTTCATGGGGGCGATCCGGTTTCGATTGAACTTGACCGAATGGTTCAAAGATTTTCTGCATATCTTGGGGGGCGATACCGATGCCGTTGTCCTTGACCTGTATGCACAGTGAATCGTCCGGCTCCATTCTGGCAGAGATGATGATCTTACCGCCATCCGGGGTAAATTTGACCGCGTTCGACAGCAGGTTCAACAAGATCTGTTTTTGCTGCCGGACGTCCACGTATAACTGCGGCAGCTCGTCGGGAAGGTCGATATCGATACTGATGTCTTTCATTTCGGCGCGGGTCTCAATCATGGTGACGCAGGCGTGGATCGCGTCCGGAATATAGACCGCGCTCGGCATGACAGTTGCCTCCCCCGCCTCGATCTTGGAGATGTCGAGAATGTCGCTGATCACGCTCAATAAATGTGTGCTGGAATCGTAAATGTCGCGCGAATAATCGACGTAACGGGGATTGCCGAGGCCGCCGAACATTTCCGTCATCAGAATTTGCGAGAACCCGATGATCGAGTTCAGTGGAGTGCGCAGCTCATGGCTCATATTGGCGAGGAACTCGGACTTCGTCCGATTCGCCATCTCCGCGTGTTCCTTGGCGTCGATCAACGCGGATTCGGATTGCTTCTGATCCGTGATGTCGATGATTTGTGCAATGGCGCGCGCTTCATTGTCGCCGCTGAGGCGCAAGGGTGAAATATTGACATCGCCCCAGACGACGCTGCCGTCGGCCCGGATAAATCGTTTCTCGAACCGCGCATAGTCCGATTCCGCGTTGTTGAGACTGCGTAAGACATCTGCCGACGCATCTGTATCGTCCGGGTGAGTGAAATCGATGATCGTCGTGCCCTCGAGTTCCTCGCGCGGCACACCGAGGATATCGCAATAGGCCTGATTTACGTAAAGCCGGCGTCCACTTTCATTTTGCAGACACATGTCGATATGAGAACTTTCGAAGATACTGCGGAATTCCTCCTCTCTCTTGGAGAGAATCTTCTGAGTCTCCTTCAGTTCGGTGATATCGCTGCTGCACGTCCCGATACCGGAAATGTCGCCGGAGGCATTTGGGATCGGAAATTTCGTGACCATTTGCGCATTGATCGTGCCATCAGGGGATACGATGCTGCGTTCACGGATCACCGGTTTCCGCGACATCATAACCGCCCGGTCATGGGCTTCCGTCTCGTCGATATAGTCCGGGCCCGCAATTTCGCGCAGAGTTTTGCCGATCATGTCCTGCGGTTGCAGGCCCCAGCCTTCGGCGAATGCGGCATTGACCAGGCCGCATCGCCCGTCGGTATCCTTCAGGGTAATTTGCCCAGGGGCATTTTCGATGATGGATCGCAGAAGATTTCGGCGTGTTTCCAGCTCGCGCTCGGCACTCAGCTGGGTCGTAAGGTTGGTGCCTGTGCCCCTGTATCCTTGGAAGGCACCGTCTTTGCTGAACACGGGCGCGCCACTTAAACGCAAGGTCCGCACGGTCTGATCTGAGTCGAATAGCGTAAAGACAAACCCCTCGAAAGGCTGCTGTGCCTCAACGGTTTGCCAAAAGCTTGTCGATTTTTTTTCGCCATCCGCCAATTCTTCGTCGGTCAAACGGTCCGCGAAGAATTCTTGTCTTGTGAGTCCGAGCACTTCGGAAACGGATATGCTGCTATTGGGGATGTAGGTGTCCGAAAAGTAGGTGTATTGGCCATCCGCATCTGTCTCCCATAACCAGTCGGAAGAGGCGGTGGAAAGCTCCTCCAGCCGCTTCTCCGCTCGCGTGCGGCGGATGTGTTCCTGCTTCCAGAGATGCCTGTAAAACGCACCCGTGCCGAAGATCGCGATGACAACGGCAAGGACGGTTAAGGCTTCGGACATAATTTTCTTAGGGGCTGTCCCAGATAACCGAGATTAGAGGTTATCATGGTATCCATGCGCAAGAGCCGTCTGAGCAGATACAGGCAGGATCGTCTGATCGAACATTTTGTTGCTGGCACGACGGCCCGGACAGCTACCAGTTTATGTGGTGTGAACCGCAAGACTGCGGCCTTCTATTT
>JABJCS010000816.1 GCA_018665505.1 Alphaproteobacteria bacterium | reverse complement strand
CTCGATATGCCGTGCCATCTCATGATCGGCAATCACGACGACCGCGAGAGCTTCAAACGCATTTTTCCCGAAACCCCCACCGATCCCGATGGGTTTGTTCAATATACGGTGGAAACCGAGCACGGCGCATTTATCATGCTGGATTCTGTCGAGCATGAGCAATCGCATGGCACCCTCTGCGAGAAGCGATTGGCTTGGCTGGAAAACCAGCTGCACAAATACGCGAACCAGCCAGTTTATATTTTTCTCCACCACCCGCCATTCCCGGTCGGTATCGGCTCGCTCGACGATTGCATGCTGCAAAATCCAGCGCCGCTCGGGCAATTGCTGCGGCAGCACGGCGATGTACGACATCTCTTCTACGGACACGTCCACCGAGCCATCGCGGGCTCTTGGCTCGGTATTCCGGCGACGACGCTGCCCGGCACCAATCATCAAGTCGGGCTCTATCTCGGACCTGAACCCGACATGCTCGGCAGTCACGAGCCCCCCGCCTACGGTGTTTGCCTGATCGAAAAAGAGTCGGTCGTCATCCACATGCGACACTTCCTCGATGAAAGTCCGCGCTTTCTCCTCGCCGATCCTAAATCGAAATCCGCCGCGAGTGCCGACGAACTCTCACCCCTTCCTGATAAAATTCGCGGCCACGCTTGATCCCTTTGTCTGCGGAACGGTCGGATTACCTTTCTCCCTAATCTACACGGGGAATTTGAAATTTGACGTCGCCGTCCTGCATTGAAGACACACTGGTCATCGAAATCGCCGACGGTTGGAGCGCTGGAGCGGTGGCCGGTCGCCTTTTGTCCGAGCTTGGCGCCCGTGTCCTGAAACTAGAACCACCAGGGGGTGACCGCCTGCGCCATATTGGGCCCGGCGCGAACGGCGAGAACAGCACGAGTTTTCGTACCCTCAACACCAATAAGGAAAGCATCTCCCTCGATATCGGTGCCGTCGCCGGACATCAAACCTTAGATGCTCTCTTGGCGAAGTGCGATGTCCTCCTCACCGATCAAACCACGATCACGGACCGAGCCCCTGGATTGGACCCAAACGCCTTGGCAGATCAGCACCCGCACCTCGTGCAGTGTCATTTCTCACCCTTCGGATTGACCGGGCCGCTCGCCGGTCGGGCGGGCGGCGACTTGGTGGCGCAAGCGATGGGCGGCATTATCGCGACGACGGGACATCCCGGCGAATTACCCCATAAAGCGGGCCCACCTCTCGCGGTTCACAATGCGGCACTGATGGGTGGAGCTTCGATTCTAGCGGCCCTGTATCAGCGCGCCGACACCAGCGGCGGCGCACTGATCGATATGTCTCTCTATGACGGCATGGTATCGCTGCTCTACACATTCATGCCCGGATATTTCATTTCGGGGAAAGCGCTCGGCCCGCAAGGCAATCAACATCCGATGGCGGCACCCTGGGACAACTACCCCACCAAGGACGGCTGGGTCATCATCTGCATGGCGGACGACCGGCAATGGCGAAATTTCCTCGACCTGATCGGCAAATCGGAACTGGCCGACGATCCCCGCTATATGACGAATGACGAACGGGTAACCGATGAAATACGCCCTCAGGTCAATCAACTCGTCATCGACTTCCTAGCCGACAAGACCACCGATGAAGCCCTGAAGGTTTTGACCGAAGGACAAGTCCCGGCGGGACCGATTTATAACCTGTTGGAGTTGATGGAAGACGAACAATTCCAATCTCGAGAAATGGTCCAAACCCTCCTTGATGAGAACGGCGAACCTTACCGAACCCCCGGTAGCATCTTCAAGATGAGCGAAACACCGGGGCAAATTTTTCGACGAGCACCCGGCCTCGACGAACATTCGGAGATCGCGCCGTGACCGCGCCGCTCACCGGTATCCGGGTCCTGGAATTAGGCGCCTATACGACCGGACCGCTTTCCGCGCGCTACCTCTCCAACCTCGGTGCAGAAGTAGTGAAGGTCGAGCCATTGAAGGGCGAATCGATCCGGGGCTTTGCCTATAAGATCGATGGCGTCAGTTATATCTTTCACGTCCACAACCTTAACAAGCGCGGCGTCGCGATTGACACAATGAGCGATCGCGGCAAGGACGTGTTGCTGGAATTAGTCCGCACATCCGACGTCTTGATCGAAAACTTCGCCTTCGGCCGGATGAAAAGTTGGGGCCTTTCCTACGAAGATCTGTCGGCGATCAATCCGGGCCTAATTTACTGCTCGCTCTCAGGATTCGGCCACAACGGTCCGTACCGAGACATGCGCGCCTTCGACACCGTCATCCAGGGCATGGCCGGTGTAATGAGCTTGACCGGCAACAAGGATTACCCGCCGACTAAAATTGGTGTTTCATCTGCAGACAATGTCGGTGCAGCTACCGGCACCATGGCGATCACCGCCGCCCTGCATCACAAGCGCCGCACCGGCCGTGGCCAACACATCAACATCTCGATGCACGATGTCCAAGGCTGGATGTCGAGTGAGGCCTGGGCCTATCTAGACACTCCCGGTGGGCCGCAACGGGACGCCAACCATCACGCAACCCTGGCACCGCAGAATCTCTATGAGACGGCTGACGGTATGATCGTTATCGAAGTCGAAACACAAACTCATCTTGACGGGGCGACGGCGTTGCTCGGCCTTCCCATCTGTTCGTTGGACACCGCGAAGTCACACGAGGCGGAATTCGATAATGCGTTCAGCAGCTGGGCACGAGACATCACTACGGAAGACGCCATCGCCGCTTGTGACCACCACGGCGTTCCGGTGGGAAAGGTCCAAAGCATGGCCGAGATCGCCGAAGCCTCTCATACTTGGTCGCGCGAGATGTTGGTCGAACTCGAACATCCGACGAGTGGCCCGCTCAAACTATTGGGCTCGCCTTTTAAGTCGTCCCAATCGCCGGGTGTGGTGGCACGAACCGCACCCGATATCGGACAGCACACACGCGAAGTTCTGGCTGAACTGCTCGGATACGACGACGCGACGTTGGAGGCACTGGAGAAAGAAGGTGTGATTGGCGTCGGGAAATAGATCGACTTATCCTTCGTAAACCGTCATCCGAGCTCGACCGTGTGGACCGTTCCTTCGTTGCTACCCGTAAGCTTGCGGGTCAGGTCCAAACTGAAGACGTGCTTCATTGCGACGTCGATATTCGGATTGCGCCGCAGGAGACCGCGTAACGCCTCTTCAGGCCAGAACACATAGCGGCACAGCACCGACGCAGTGACCGTCGCAGAGGCATCTCCACCCTGGATGAAGGACATCTCGCCAATCAACGCACCGTCGCGCGCGCGACCAATTTCATTCCCGCCCCGAGAGACGCAAACTTCGCCGCTAAACAGTAAACGCAGCCCGTCGACGGTTTTACCTTCGGACGCAAAGATCGATCCCTCCGCCCCATCGCGCCATTCTGCAATACGCATCAATTTCATAAACTCAACCGGAGAGAAATCCTTGAAGACGGTCTCGTAAAGTTCCTGTTCGTCTTCGTTAAAGCGGATCGAATACCGTTCGGTCAGAATACCCACAATGCGCCACAAATTGATCGCGGTGAAAACACCGAGCCAGAAGATCGGCAACCAGAGCGGCCCCACCGATAGGAAATAATTATATCCAATTCCCACCAACGCACTGACGATGGCAAGGAACCGTAGCAACAGGATATCCTTGAGATAAAACGATATGGCCGTGAGCAGAAAAGCGAGATGTCCGACGAATTCGACTAGGGTTAACTCCATGCTCGCCTCTCAAAATTTATATGTCAGCTTAGCTCCGAAGCAATTTCTGGAGCCGTACTAAATTTCCAGCCCGCTCAAAATCTCGCACCACGGAGACAATTTCCGCCGTCCGTTCATTATAGATTGGCTCGACAAGGCCACGAAACTTGGCTTCCAGATCATCCCAGCTCAACGGATTCCCAGGATGTCCACGCGACAGAGAAGTTTCCCCGCGATGTACTTGGCCATCGTGCAAAGTCACTTCGACGGCAGAGTCGAGCATCTTCCGCCCCTCGGCCGGCACAACCTCAATTTTGGGCAAGAAAGCCCGGAGACTTTCATCATTCAGAGTTGCTGTGGAAAATCCGTCCGCCCCTAATCCCTTCCCCGCCAATGCTGCCGCGACGCAATAGGTAACGCTGAACTTCGCTTCGAGCGGTGTTTGCGGGTCTTCGAAACGTGCGACCTTCTTTACACCGGGCGCCACGTATACCTTGACGGATGATACCTCCGTCGGATCGAGACCCGACGCCACTTCCATCGCCGCATCGATAGACGGATCGATAGACGGATGGATACCGTGCAGACACGCGTAGGGCTTGAACGACGTTCGCAAGACCGCCCAACCGGTGCCCAGTGCATTACCATCCAGCATTGCTAATTGCGCGTTGCCGTCTTGGACGAATGCCTTCACGAATCCACCTTCGGGTGACAACAGGCCCGGATCGACCGTGACACCCGCGTTCGCCATCCGGGCACAAACGATCCCATCCTTCGCCGCCTCGCCGACCTGCAGCGGCTTTCCCATCCCGCCGAGCGTGCCTCGCAATCCGGAAGCCCGCGTGGTGGACAGCGCCACTGCCTGCGCCGCTTCCCGCTCATCTAGGCCCATCACGACGGCGGCTGCGGCGCTCGACGCCAATCTTCCGATGACCGCGTAGGGATGAAACCACCGGAATTGGAGACTAAAGCCGAAGCGGCGGCCTGAGAGTTTCGCCGCGACTTCATAACCGGCGACAAAGGCGCGCAGCAAAACCTCGCCTTCATCCCCGTCTGGTTCTGCCAGTGCTAGCAAAGTCGCCCACGTCACTGCGCTTAAATGAGAATCCGTCGGAATGTGGGTGTCGTCAAAATCGAGCGCGTGCGCAGCGACGCCATTCACCAGCGCCGATTTCTCCGCATCCTGCGCGGCGCCGATAATCGGTAACGAAAAACCTTCCAACTCCGCATAGGTTCTGGCGGCACGGGCAACCGGCTCCCTGCTCCCGGCAACCGTGACACCGAGCCAATCAACCAAGCATTTCTTTGCGGCGTCAACCACTTCGGCCGATAGCGGTTTGTTCGATGCTTCCCGTAAGAAGCGCCCGATATGCGTGGCGTTGGCGCCCTCGCTCACGCGGCCTCGTCACGCGCGCGTTTGGCGAACAACATGCGCAACTCGCCGTCGAGACAAAGCTCATCTTTTTGATTGTGAACCGTCGTGCGCAACACCTTAACGCCGGTAGTGTTCTGCTCTATCAGATCGATAATCTCCAATCCTGGATAGAGCGTGTCGCCCGAGTAGACGCCTTTCAGGAATTTGGCGCTGGTCTCCAGCATGCCGAGGATACGCACCTCCGTCTCACCACGCGACATATCCGACGCCCCCGGCGCACATTGCGCGAGCACTTGATAGCCATGGGCCAAAAGGCCCGGCAGTCCAAGCGATTTACAATATTCCATATCGTAGTGCAGCGGCCGGTTATCGCCACTCACCAATTGAAAGGCATAGAACAGCGCTTCAGTGTGAGTGCGGGATGGCGCTTCCCAGAATTCACCGATTTTCAGATCTTCAAAGTAGCGTGAAACTTTCTTGGTTCGACGTGGCATGCTCCGCCCCTCATTCTTGAACTTAATCGCGCAATAGGTCTCCGAGCTTCCTCGCATTCGGCATGGTGTCGATCCTGCGCACAGCATCGATCACGCCTTGGAACTTGTCCGCCGTCATCGACATGCCCGCGATATTCCGTGCCTTGGTCTCTAATTCCTCCGCCGTCATCGGATTACCGGGCGAGCCCCGGCAATCACGAATCAGTTCTTCCTCGACGCTCCCGTCCTTGAACTTGATAGTGACGCGGGCGCCCAACGTCTCTGGGAACCAGGACTGCACTTCCTCATCCGTATCGGTGAAGATACGCTCCGCCAGGGAGACGATCTCCGTGTCGCGCAAATTCTCCTCGATATAGGCATCGAAATCGTTGCTACCCTTTACGACTTGGAGCGCCAAAGCGTAGTTCATGGAGAATTGAAACCCGAACATGTCTTTCGGCAATCGGATCGACCCCACCTCATTCACCGCGTGTTGGTTGGAGCCGACATCGATCCGCTCGATATCCGCCGCGCTAAAGGACCGCCGCGCACGGATCGCCTCGATGCCGTCAACGGGCGCGTGGATCATTCCGTTACAGCTGTATTTCTTGGTCCAAATATCGGCGACGACGAAACGCTCACCGAGGCCGTCGGTGATGACTTCAGGCGTATAGGTATCACTGAAGGCGCGCATGCCGAGCGGGCCTTCCAAGACAGTGCTCGGTCCAGTCAGGCCCAATTTCGCCAACATCGCGGCGCGAATTCCCCCCTGCGCCCCAATTCCACCGTGATAGCGTTTTACCTCACCACCGGATTTGTAACATTCCGTCACACCGGAACAGAAACTGGCGCTGACAGCCAGCGCATGGACCATGGTATCGGCATCGAGCCCCATCAATTTACCGGTTGCAGCCACGGAACCGAGCGGGCCGGCCGCCGATGTCGGATGAAAACCCCGATAAAGCTGCGAGGGCGATAACGCATATCCACAGCGGCCCATCACTTCGTAGCCCGCGACAACCGCCAGCAAAAAATCCTCACCGGAGCAACCGTCCCGCTCCGCAATCGCCAGCGCGGCCGGCACCACGGCTGGACCAGGATGCGCCAAGGCCGGTGCATAAACGTCATCCATCTCGAAGCCGTGACCGAACGTCCCGTTCACGAAGGCCGCGTTTTCCGCCGAAACCTTTTCCGGACAACAGGCAATACTGGATTCCGGCTTATTCCCCTGGGTCATCACGTAGTCGACGGCGAGCTTTAGCCACGGCTTGCGAGACACACCGATCTGAATACCGAATTGGTCGAGAATGTGATCCTTGGTGCGTTGAATCAGATGTGGCGTCAGGTCCGAATACTTCAAACCGGCAACGAATTCGGCTACTTCGCGCGTGACGCTCATCACCTAACCTCCGACCGAACGCATCAACCTGGCATGGCGTTTTTCGATCAGCATACGGCCTTCATCCTCATGGCTGAAGACGTAGAGCGCACCCTCCTCAATCCCCGCGACGACCTTTGCGGCCACGTCGGCAGGTTCCATGACGTTCTCCGCGACGCGGCGTTCAACATCGGCGGCGACCCCTTCCCGCTGGAATTCCGAGGGGCGGTTCGTGTTGGTGAATATTCCGGTCTCGACTTGTCCCGGGCACAACATGGAGACGCCAACCTTGGTATTGCGAAGATCGCGCGCCAAGCTTTCGGTAAGACCGACGACCGCGAATTTCGATGTGTTGTAGACGCCGTACCCATCGCCTGCGAAATGACCGGCCTCGGATGCCGTGTTGACGATGTGACCTTCTTCTCCGGAATCCCTCATGCGCGGCACAAAAGCGCGCACTCCGTTGATGACGCCCCACAAGTTTACGCCGAGAATCCAGTCCCAATCCTTGCGGTCCGCGTCCAACATATTGCCACGGATTAAAACGCCCGCGTTATTGCACACCACGTGGACGGCACCGAAGCGCTCCCAAGCGGTATCGGCTAGTGCCTCGACCTGATCTTCCTTTGTCACATCCGTCGGAACGCCGATCGCTTCGGCACCAGCCGCCGCGACTTCCGATCTCGCGGCTTCCAGCGAGGCCGCCTCGACATCCGCCATCACAACATTCGCGCCCCGACCGGCGAAGGCTAAAGACAAGGCTTTCCCAATCCCGCTTGCGGCTCCGGTGACGACCGCAGTCTTTCCGTTGAAATCTTTCATGAGTTTCCTATTCGGTTCCCCCTCACTCTAACCCTCTCTCGCAAGGGGAGAGATAACTCTAGCTTGCCACTCGGTGACATCCCCTCTCCCCTTGCGGGAGAGGGCTAGGATGAGGGGTTCGTTAAAAACTAACTTAGTCGTCCGTCCGCTTTCAATTTCTCGACCTCGGCTTCGACGCGTGTGCCTTTGAAGAAATCGGGGTTCATACCAGCGTGCAGCCGTGCCGGATTAGCGAACATAAAGCCTTCGAAATCTT
>JABJCS010000815.1 GCA_018665505.1 Alphaproteobacteria bacterium | reverse complement strand
CGTAGCAAACAGAAACTTGGTCACTATGGTATGCTGGAAGGCCGGGTCAGCGTGCTCGGTGGCAGGCTGTTCCGAACGGAAATTTTCTTCCCCGCAAATGTACCGACAGGTATCTATAATCTGGAAGCCTTCCTCGTGCGCGACGGCGAAATGATCAGCGCACAAAAAACGCCGCTCTATGTCTCAAAAAGCGGTATCGAGGCCGAGATATTTAATCTCGCGCACAATTTCCCCGAAATATACGGCATTCTAGCGATCCTCATTGCGGTCGCTGCCGGACTTGCCGCCAACGCAGGTGCGTTGCGCCGCTGACGATCTTCCCCTTGCCGAAGGTCAATTTGCTTTCACTTTGCCTAAAAGACATTTGGCAAAGGATGCGAAGCAGCGCATGAGCGAACGGACCATCAGAGGAAAAACGGCGGTCGCCGGAGTTGGCGAGACGACCTATTACAAACACGGGCAATCGCCGGACAACGAGTTCGTCTTGGTGCTCAAGGCCATATTGGCCGCGTGCGAAGATGCGGGGATTTCCCCGGAAGAGATCGACGGCTTCGCTTCCTACTCCAATGATCGCAATGAGCCCACGCGGATCGCGGCGGCGCTCGGCATCAAGGAGTTAAAATACTCCAACATGAACTGGGGCGGCGGCGGCGGCGGTGTAGCGGCGGCGGTCGGCAATGCATCGGCGGCGGTTGCTTGCGGATATGCCGATTGCGTGGTCGCCTTCCGGGGCCTCGCGCAGGGGCAATTCCGACGGTTCGGCCAGAGTGCGCCCGATCCCCATGTCAGCGGCGACGCCGCTTATATGTCGCCTTACGGCATTATGTCGCCATTACAGAAATACGCGATGCGGGCGATGCGGTTCATGCATGAGAACGACGTCGATCACAGCGTTCTCCGGTCGATCTCCATGGCCTCCTACACCCATGCGCAAAACAATCCACGGGCGGTGATGTACAACCGGCCGCTCTCAGAAGAGAAATACGACGATTCCCGCTGGATCGCAGAGCCATGCCGCTTGTTCGATTGTTGCCAGGAGAATGACGGCGCCGCCGCCTGTATCATCGTATCGGCGGAAAAGGCGCGCGATCTGAAGCAAAAACCGGCCTTTATTCTGGGTGCCGCTCAAGGCTCCGACCATCGGTGCGGTGCACCGGTCATGAACGCCAGTAACTTTCCCTCCTCAAGCTTCGCCACTTTGGCGCCCCGCCTATACGAGATGGCGCAAGTCAGTCCCGGCGATGTCGATGTCGTGCAGAGCTACGAGAATTTCACCATCGGCGTGATGATGGCCGTCGTCGAGCATGGCTTCTGCGCACCGGAGGAATGCAATGAGTTTTTCCAATTAGAAAACCTGATCGCACCCGGCGGCAAGATGCCGCTCAACACCAGCGGCGGAAACCTGGCTGAGTGCTACATGCACGGACTTGGATTGCAAATCGAAGCGGTTCGGCAGATCCGGGGCGACTCCTTTAATCAGGTTCCGGGCGCCGACGTCGCCATCAACATCGCCGGACCGATGGTCCACCATGTCAGCAGCATCATCATGGGATCGGAGGCCACATTATGAGCGAGAGTTATTTGCCCGAAGGCATGCCGATCCCGGTCCCGCAAGGAGACGGTCTCGATAAGAATTATTGGGAAGCGACCCGACGCGGCGAGCTGATGGTTCAGAAATGCGGCGATTGCAGCACCTGGCAGTGGGGCCCGGAATGGGTTTGCCATAACTGCCGATCGTTCAACATGACCTGGGAACAGATCGAACCCAGCGGCAGGATTTACAGTTGGGAACGCCCCTGGCATCCGGTGCATCCCGCGCTCAAGGACCAGGGTCCCTATCTCGTGGTGCTGGTCGAACTGCCGCAGGCCGGAAACGTCCGCATGATCGGCAACCTATTGGGCGACCCGCATCAGAAGGTCGTGATAGGCTCCAAGGTCGAAGCGGTATTCGAGCCCCATGACGATGCCGAGCCGCCCTATACGCTGGTGCAGTGGCGCGTGGCGGCGGAATAGAGCTTTGCTTGGAAAATAGTGCATACAAATCCTCACCCTGAGCCTGCCGACGGGTGAGTGGCAGGAGGAAAGTACAATGTCCGAACAGCCCAAATACGAAACCAATGCGGAAAATCAGTGGCGACGTGAGACGCCCGGCCCTGAGGGCTGGAAGCGCACTGCGCGGCGCGACGATCCGGACAAGTATCTGATGATTTCCGCCGATACCCATGCGAACGAACCGTTCGATCTGTGGGAGAAGCGCATCGACAAGAAATACCTAGATCGCATTCCGCGCGTGGAAGTCGATGACAAAGGCGGCAAATGGCGCATCACGGAAGGCTATCGCCCGTCTAAAGTCTTCGACTTCAAAATGCTGGGCGAAGATGGCGTGCGCGGCAAGGCGGGCGCTACCGTCGAGGGCCGCCTCGAAGATAATCGATATGACGGGATCGATGGCGAGATCATGTTCCCGAACAAAGGCCTCGCCATGTGGGCGACGCCGGATCCGGTCTTCGCTATGGCGCAATGCAAGGTATGGAACGAGTGGGCCTGGGAGGAATTCGGCGATCACAACGACATCGTCTCTCCCTTAGCGGCCATCGCGACCGGCGATCTCGACGGGTCGATGGCGGAAATCAAAAGGGTTGCTGCCTTGGGTTTCCGCGGCCTGACGTTGCCCTGCAAACCTATCTTCGGCGCGCATGATGTCGACCATGATAATTACAACTTGCCGGTTTTCGACAAGATGTGGGCACTGATCGAAGAGACCGGCCTGCCGATCACCTTCCATGTCTCCACCGGACGCGATCCGCGGGCGTCCAAGGGTAATGGAGGTGCCGTCATCAATTACGTGACGCACTCGCTCTCTCCGACCATCGAGCCGTTGGCGAACCTCTGCTCATCCGGTGTCTTGGAACGCTTCCCGAAAATTCAGTTTGCTCTGATCGAGGCCGGTATTGGCTGGGTACCCTGGGTGCTCGACGCTATGGACGAGGCATACAAGAAACATCATTTCTGGGTTCGCCCGAAACTCCAAGGCCTGCCGAGTGACTATTTCCGCTCCAACGGTGCCGCCAGTTTCCAAGAAGACCCGGCGGGCCTCCTTCTGGCAGAGGAGTATAACCTTTGGGATAATTTTATGTGGGCGAATGATTACCCCCATCATGAAGGAACCTGGCCTCACTCCGCCGCCGCCATCGAACGCACCATGCAGAAGATGAACGACGACCAGCGCGCGAAGATTCTCGGCCTCAACGCGAAACGGATGTTCGGTTTCGATCTGCCGGATTATCCGAACCGGAGCTAATCGGAGGTTCGCGCTATTGGAGGGTCAAGCCGCCGGCACCGTCAATTTTCCCGGAGCGACCGCAGTACTCTTCCCTCGTCATTGCAGCGACGGTGTCCCGATCGACGATATTAGCCCAGGTCCGTCGGCCATCGTCTAAGAGACAAGCGGCGTGCGCCGTGCTCGGCTGTGCGTCGGCGTCGTACATGACGACATAGGTTTCTATCGTCGCACTTCCGTCGTGTTCTTCAGCCACTTCGCGGCGCGGCATGGCGTCGACCTCGTCCTGCAGGTTGGCCCAGGCGAAGGGCTTTTCAGGTGCATCCGTCGAATAAATGCAAAGCGCATGCTTGGTCAGCAATCCGCCATTCGCGGTCACCAAGCCCTTACTGCCCGGCTTTTCGCGCAGAAGGTCCACGGTCCTTGCCACCGAGTGCATGACATAATTGTTGAGCGGTCCACCGGCAAAAGTCAGGCCGCCTGTCACTGTCAGCGGACGGTCCTGTGAGAGGCCGATCTCGTTCGCGGAGACCTGAACCGCCGCGGGAAAGCAACTGTAGAGGTCGACATGATCCATATCGTCGACACCGAAACCGGTCAGCTCGAACAGCTTAGCGGCCGTGAGACGTATCGCCGGCGAGGAGTGGAGATTGTCACGCTCTGATACATAGAGATGATCCCAGGCCTCCGTCCCCGCATGCGGATAGACCCAACGATCTTCCGCAATGCCGAGTTCCCGCGCCTTGCCGACAGAAGTCAGAATCAATGCCGCGCCCTGATCGACGCTGTTGTTCGAATTCATCAGTTTCGTATAAGGGTATGAGACCGGCCGGTTCGACGGAGATGGCGTGCGGATTTCCTCCGCACTCAACGGTTTGCGAATCCAGGCGTTGGGATTATCGACGGCCACCCGGTTGAATCCGGCCCAAAGCTCCGAGACGCGCTTCAAGTGCCCATCGACGCTCTCACCATTGGCGTAGCGCAAAGCAGTCTCGAACATCGGATAGAATTGGATGGGAAATTGGATGCCTCGACGCGTCTCCGCTTCGTGGCGGGTGACTTTACTGCTGCCGAGAAACATATCCGGCGCGGCACCGTCATCCCGTGTCGTCGGACTGGCGCCTGGCTCCCGGGTCAATGGATTCCAGTCGAGTTCGAGGCCGGCCTTACGTGCGCGGCCTTGAGTGCGTCCGCATTCTCCACCGGTGACAATGACAATTTCATTTTTGCCGCTTTGGATATCGAGGAAACTTCGATTGGTCATCGATTGCACATAGTTGCCGCCAAGCGACGTGAGCCCGGTCTCCGCCCCACTGGCCCCGATGCGTTCAGCAACTTGGCGAGCGGGATTACCGTAGCCCCAGATGCCTCGTATCACGCGCACCGAGTCCGCCAATTCCAAGACCTTCGGATTGCCGCAATCTTCACCTGCCGCTCGAACCGCTTCGACCATCAAATCGAGCGGTTCTTTCGCGACGCTCGGATCGTCTTCGCGTTGTTCTACTTGCGCGACGCCTATGAAGATCGGAGTACGGTCATCGACAGCCATGGATGTGTTCCTTCATCACTGTTTATCTCTTGTCGGAACAAGAAATAACACGCCCCCCGGTCAATTCGAGGGCCGACCTTCCGCAATCTCTATTTATCAGAAGGATGTGACGGGAGCGCCCCGACCGATTTGCTTGAGCGCCGCATCGAAATCAATCGCACTGATCGGTTTTTTCACGCCCGCATCCGCACCGATCTTCTGTGCTGCCGCTATCGCATCGTCCGGATCCAACTCAGCCCAGCCGCCGGAAATCGCGATCACCGGGAGATTAGGAAACTTTCCCTTCAAGACTTGGATGCCGGCGATCCCACCCATCCCTTCCATGAAGATGTCTGTCATCACGAATGACAGCGAGACATTCTCGATAATATCGAGTCCTTCTTCGAAGCTCACGGCTTCGACAACGTCGTAACCGCGCTTGGCTAGCGAGATCATCACGATCTGCCGGAACACGGGATCGTCCTCAATCAAGAGCGCTTTGGGTTTTTCTCTGGACGGATCTGCGGTCATTTCATTGTGCGCTAATGTTGCTGTAAGGTAATTCAGATATCGTCGTCATAGTAACGCATTCAATATCATTTACGGCTGACGCCGACCTTGCACTCATGAATGCAGATATTGCCAACACTATTCGGACGGCCGTAGGAGATACGAATGAATACCAATCGCCAACGCATGATAGGCACCGCTATCGGACTCGCAATTGCGATTTCAGCGACCGGTAGTTCCCTTGCCGATACGAAAAAAAACATACTCTTTCGGCATTGTTCCTCAGCAAGCCGCGAGTAAGTTGGCGCGCCTTTGGACACCAATATTAAAGCATGTATCGGCGAAATCCGGTTACACCTTGTCCTTTCGCACGGCGAAGAACATCCCCGCATTCGAAAAGCAGCTTGCTGCCGGAAACTATGACTTTTCATATATGAACCCGTATCACTACACCGTTTTCAGCCAGAATCCCGGTTACCGCGCTTTCGGACGGCAGGCCGATAAACGAATTCGCGGCATCATGGTCGTACGCAAGGACAATCCAATTAATTCCCTGAAGGACTTGTCCGGCAGCACCATTGCCTTCCCCGCCCCCGCCGCTTTCGCCGCTAGCGTGCTGCAACGCGCCAAATTGTCGAATGACAAAATTCCTTTTTCGGCGAAATATGTCTCCTCCCACGATTCGGTTTATCGCAGCGTCGCCAAAGGGCTATTTCCGGCGGGTGGCGGTATCCAACGCACCCTCGGAAACGTAGCACCGGAAATCCGGGCACAGCTCAAAATCCTGTGGACGACAGACGGGTTCACCCCTCACGCTTTCGCGGTGCACCCGAATGTTGCAAAGGATGTCGGGGATAAAATTGCGGCCGCGTTTATTGACCTTTCCGCGAGCGCCGAAGGCAAAGCTCTTCTCAAAGCCATCAATTTCAAAGCCATTCAAAGCGCCGCAAACGAAGATTGGGATGATGTCCGCGCCCTTGGGATCGATCTCCTGACCAACTTGATTAAATCGCCAGGGAAGTAACGCGTCGCCGATGTCATTTCGTCTCAAAACGATCCTCGGCGTCGCCCTCATCGAGGCGATTCTGCTTGCCGTCCTCGTCTGGAACAGTATCGAGATCCTGACCGAATCCGTTGAGGATGGACTCACGAAGCGAGCCGTCACCACCACCCGTCTCTTCGCCGACGCGGCCAAAGATGCCGTCATCAGCTCCGACCTCGCGACTTTGGATACGTTGGTGAACGAGCTGACCGAAAATCCGGATTTAACATATGTGCGTGTGCTTGGACCGGACAATATCGTGCTCGCACAGGCCGGTACTCAATCGGATTCGATCCCGGATTCATTTAAGGCAGATAGCTCTTACAGAAGTACGGATGATGGAATCTACGACGCCTTCGCCGAGATAACCGAAGCCGGTGCGGTTTTCGGTCGTGTCGAAATCGGTTTTTCCATTGCGCCGCTTACCGCGACGGTCGAAAGCGCACGACGCAATACCATCAGTCTTGCCATCGTCGAGATGGTCCTCGTTGCTCTATTTTCGTTCGGCCTCGGGCTCTACCTGACCCGTCAACTGCGCCAGTTGACCAAGGCGTCCGGGCGGATCGCCAAAGGCGAGTTCGGGTATCAGTTGGAAGTCCATGGGAAGGACGAATTGGCCGAGACGGCCGCTGCATTCAATACCATGTCGCGGCGGGTTTCCTCACTTTACGATCAAGTCGCGGAAAATGAGAAACGATCGCGCACCATCGTCGACGCCTCACTAGACGCCATCATCGGAATCGATCAGCACAGTCGCATTGTGGAATTCAACCCCGCCGCCGAAGCCATATTCGGACATTCGAGAGAAACCGCGATCGGCGCCCCTCTCGCCGAGACAATCATTCCCGAACGCCTTCGCGACGCTCATCACAAGGGTTTGGAAACCTACCTCAAGACCGGCGAAGGTCCGGTTTTAGGTGCACGTATTGAGCTGCCGGCCATCCGTGCGAGTGGCGAGGAATTTCCCGCGGAAGTTTCCATTCAGGCCGAATCCACCACAACAGGCCCCATTTTTATTGCCTATATCCGCGACGTTACCGAACAGAAACGCGCCGAGGCGGAGCTTCTTGAAGCGAAGGAACGGGCTGAGGCCGCCAATGCGGTGAAGTCGGAATTCTTGGCAATGATGAGCCACGAGATTCGCACCCCCATAAACGCCGTGCTGGGCTCGCTGAGCCTTCTGCAGGACACCGAACTCGACAATGAGCAAAGCGAGCTGACGCACACCGGGCGGCGGTCAAGCGAAACCCTGCTCGGCATCATCAATGACATTCTCGATTTCTCAAAAATGGAAGCCGGTAAATTCGTCTTCGACGCCGCACCTTTGAAAATCAGCGATATCGTGGAAACCGTATTAGTCGTCGTCTCGCCACGAGCCGAAGACAAAAAAATATCAAGGGGCTGTCCCAGATAACTAGCCCATATTTGTTCTAACCCATTGCCTTAGCTGCGATAATTGGGCTGATGGGTCACTGTTGTTAAAACGCCACTCGCACTCCTTTAAGAATAGGCCGAAATGGGCCTTTGGAACACCG
>JABJCS010000814.1 GCA_018665505.1 Alphaproteobacteria bacterium | reverse complement strand
TGTTGTTCGAGAAACTCGCGCAGCGCTTCGAAATCGATTGAGCCTTCGGTGTCGATGAATTGCTCTGCTTCGCTACCGAATTCCTGACGCAGGCGTTCGCGGGCGATCGCTTGGTTTCGCTCTACGATGTTCTCGCGGATATCGTTGCCGCCGACCACTACGTCTTCCGTGACGTCAACATCGTCGGCATCCAGACGCGCCGTCAGTTCCAGCAGCAGACGCGCCGATCCCTGATCTGCGGCAAACTCCCGCAGACGCTCGAAATCAACGCTACCGTCATCGCCGACGATACCGGCCGCCTTGCTGCCGAGGGCAGCCGTCAGGCGTTGTTGCAGCTTGGCGGTATCAGCCGCCCCCGCCTCCACTTGCGCTCGCAAGCGGTCGAGCCGCAAATGCGCGGCCTGGCGAGGATCAACTATCCCCAAGCGGCTGTCGTTCACTCCCGTTAAGGCATCCATGACCGTGTGCTCCCAGGTCGATGCAACATTTTTTCTATTCGGGGCCGCACAGAGAGTTAAGCAAATGATGTGCCGAAGATTGATGATGTATAACTAATTGAAAATTAATAAAAATTTTTAATATCGCAGTAATGGAGCGGCACATCTTTCCGGAATCTCATGGTCAAGCGGTCGAATCTTCCTGGTTGACGAATTGTCGTGAAATCCGTGTACCGGCCCTTATATCCCTAACGGGTGAGACCATTCCTTCATCCCCTTCGACGACCTCCAGGAGGTGTCTCGAAATGTTTGGTCGACTGATTCCGACAACCTTAGTGGGCAGCTATCCGCAGCCGGCCTGGTTGGTTGATAAGGAAATTTTATTATCCATCGGTCCGCCCCGAGTGCGGATGGAAAAGGTTTGGCGTGTGTCAGGTGCACTTTTGGAAGAAGCCCAAGACGATGCGACCCTGACGGCCCTGCATGATCAGGAGCGCGCTGGATTGGATATCGTCTCCGATGGCGAAGTCCGGCGCGAGAGTTATTTCAACCGTTTCGCCAATGCGCTCGATGGAATCGATCTCGACACTCCCGGTATCGTGCCGAGCCGAAACGGCAAGCCGACGGAAGTGCCCCGCGTCGTGGGGCCGATCAGCCGGTCGCGGCCAGTGCAAGTGCGTGATGTGGAATTCTTACGTCGTCACACGGACCGGCCGATCAAGATCACTATCCCCGGTGCATTCACCATGGCGAAACTAGCGCTCGATGAATATTACGGCGATCAAGAATCCCTTATCATGGCCTACGCGGAAGCGCTGAACGAAGAAGTGCGCGAGTTGAAGGCCGCCGGCGCCGACGTGATCCAAATAGATGAACCCTACATGCAGGCGAACCCCAAGGAAGCCGATGCTTTCGGTGTCGCGGCGATCGACCGGGCGCTGGATGGTGTCGAAGGACCGACGGTGGTCCATCTCTGTTTCGGATACGCCTATGTGGTAGCCGATAAACCGGAGGGCTATTCCTTCCTGCCGCAGCTCGATGCCTGTGCCGCCGAGGCGATATCCATCGAGGCGGCGCAACCGAACCTTGATCCGGTGATTTTGGAGAAGCTGCCGAATAAGAAAGTTTTGTATGGTGTGATCGATCTCGGCACTCAAGAAGTTGAAACGGCGGAGCTGGTGGCGAACCGGTTGCGGGGTGCGCTTGCACATATCTCCGCCGATCGGCTGATCGCTGCACCCGATTGCGGCATGAAATATTTGCCGCGCGATGTGGCGTTTGGAAAATTGAATGCGCTGGTCGAAGGCGCCGCGATGGTAAGAGACGAGTTGAACTAGGGAGCAAGATATGGGAACCGAAATAAAAATTACTGCCGCTGACGGCGGGACTTTTGCTGGATATCTATGTCTGCCGGCGGTGACGCCTGCGCCGGGAATCGTGCTGCTGCCCGAGGTCTTTAACACCAACGATCACATTCGCTCGGTCGCCGATGGATATGCGGAAGAGGGGTATGTGGTCATCGCGCCCGACGTCTATTGGCGCGAGGAAGCGGGATCTTATCTGCCCTATACCGACGAAGGCCGGGCCAAGGCACAATCCCTGCGCGCGGCGATGGGCACGGATCAATTCGCCAGCGATCTCGGCGATACTGTTGCTGCGCTCCGCGGTCGCGATGATTGCACCGGCAAGGTCGGCGTGATGGGCTTCTGCCTCGGCGGTAAGTTCACCTATCTCTCCAGCGTCCGTCATGAAATCAATGCGGCCGTCAGCTATTACGGCGTTCAGATCGACGAGCATTTGGATGAAGCGGACGCGTTGAAATGTCCTCTGATTCTGCATTTCGCCGAGACCGACCCTCACGTGCCGCAACCAACCGTCGATGCCATCCAGGCGCGTATGGGGTCGTGGGAGAATGTGGATATTCACGTCTATCCCGGCACCGAGCATGGTTTCAACCGCTACGGCTACGAGCCTTATAACGAGGCGCAAGCGGCGATCGCTCGGCAACGGACATTGGCGCATTTCACCGCGCATCTGCGCTAAAGGAGATTTTGATGAGCCCATCGATCAAATCCATAGATGTCGCGGGATTGAAAGCGGCACTTCACGACGGCGGTGAGATCGCGCTCTTGGATGCGCGCGAGGAAGTACCCTTCGACGCCCGTCATATGTTGATGGCGGCCTGTCTACCGCTTGGGCGGATCGAAGTGATGATCGACGATCTGGTGCCGCGCCGAAGTGCTCGGGTCATCTGGTGCGACGACGGCGAAGGGCTCGCGGAGAAAGCCGCCGAGCGGATGCGGGAGATCGGCTACGAGGATATCTCGGTCCTGAGTGGGGGCACGGCGGCTTGGGAAGCCGCAGGGTATCCGATCTATTCCGGCGTTCATGTGCCAAGCAAGGCGTTTGCCGAGGTAGTCGAGCATGAGGCGGGCACGCCTCACATCACCGCGCAGGAACTACAGTCGCTGATCCACAGCAAGGCGGACATCGCGATCTACGACACGCGCTCTTACGAGGAATACCATTCCAACAGCATTCCCGGCGCGGTCAGCGTGCCGGGGGCGGAGATCGTCTTCCGCTTCAAGGATTTGACGCCGTCGCCGGATACCATGGTGGTGGTGAATTGTGGCGGGCGTACGCGCAGCATCATTGGGGCCCAGGCGCTGATCAACGCGGGTGTGCCGAACAAGGTGGTCTCGCTGAAGAACGGGACACAGGATTGGCATCTCGCCGGATACGACGTCGTCAAAGGTGCGACCCGCCGTCCGCCGGAAGTTTCGGAAGCAGGATTAGATGCCGCCATCGCCGGGGCGCGGAGAATTGCCAAACTCTGTGATGTAAATATCATCGATCGCGGTACCTTGGAGGCATGGCGTGGGGAGGCCGATACGCGAACGCTCTATGTGCTGGATGTCCGCACGCCCGAGGAATACGAAGCGGGGCA
>JABJCS010000813.1 GCA_018665505.1 Alphaproteobacteria bacterium | reverse complement strand
CCAAGGTTGGGATGCGCCGTTCGACCGACGTGATGTCCTGCTCGAACTTGAGCAACACGTTCAGCGTATCCCGCACCAATTCGCTGTCCAAGGAGTCCGCGTGCATCAACAACACCACTCGCGCCCAATCGATAGTCTCGGAAATCGACGGTACTTTCTTGAGATCTTCCTCGCGCAGCATTTGGACAAACTTGACCAACTGTTTCGTCAAACTTTCCTCGATGCCGGGGATGCGCGACGACACAATGCGCCGCTCCAATTTTTCGTCCGGCAGCGGAATATAAAGATGCAAGCAACGCCGCTTTAGAGCATCACCCATCTCCCGCATATTGTTCGACGTGAGGAAGACCAGCGGCGGAGTCTTCGCCACGATCGTCCCAATCTCCGGGATCGAGACCTGAAAGGCCGACAAAATTTCAAGCAAGAAGGCTTCAAATTCCTCATCCGATTTGTCGATCTCATCGATCAGCAGCACGGCGCCGTTTTCTTCCCGCAACGCTTTTAGGAGCGGACGGGGTTCCAAAAACTCTTCCGAAAAGAACAAATCGCCGAAACCGCGCAGGCGCTCCATCGCCTGGTCCATCCCTTCGGTTCCCTCCAGGACATCACCAACCTTATCTTTCAGGATTTGCGTGTAGAGCAGCTGCTTGCCGTACTTCCATTCATACAACGCCTTGGCTTCATCCAAGCCTTCGTAACATTGCATTCGGATCAACGGCAGGCCGAGCCAATTGGCGGCGGAGAGAGCCAGCTCCGTTTTACCGACACCGGCGGAGCCTTCTACCAGGATCGGTTTATTAAGATTCTGTGCGATGAAAATTGCCGTCGCGATACGGCGCGACGCAATATAGCCGACCGTCGAGAGCCCCTCGGTGATGGCATCGACCGACGATAGTTTCTCGCCAACGGCGGCAAGGACGGCGGAGTCGTTCATGGGTTCTTTTCCGTTTCTGTGTTCATCAAGTCGCGGGCCCGGCGTTCGGCACGTATGGCATGAGCGCCGCCCGCAATTCCCGTAGTCTTCACTATGTCCCGCGTGACGGCGGCGAGCCTCGGCGACGGTGTCATTCCAGCCCGTTCGATAAACGCCTCGACGCGCTGCTGCAAGTCCTTGATCCAATCGCGCCCGGCCGCCGTGATCGCCTCGACTTCCTCGGCATTATTGTCGGGATCCAGGTCCAGCAATTCCACCGCCCGATATGACAGCGCGGAAAGCCCGTCGCGGGCCGCGGATAATCGACCGAGCTCAGCCAACGCCTCTTTATCCAAACCCATACCAGCGACTTCTTGCCCCAGGCGATTGATCTGATAACGGAAGGCTCCCGCTTTGTTAGCAGAACTAATCGCATCTTCGACCCGCCGCATGGGCAGTGAGAATGTCGCGAAAGCGTCGCCCTCAGCCCCCAGCATCGCATCCGCCGGAATCCGGACGTCCCGAAACACCATCCCGCAATGGCACGAAGGCTTGAGAAAGTCGATCTTCACTCCCTCGGTCTCTTCGATTCCGAGTGTATCGCGGGGCACCAGCAAGATCGAATATTGCTTGCGTCCATCGTCCACGCCGGTGATCGCCAGCAGTAAGATCAAATCCGAAATCGGGCCATTGGTGAGATAGGCTTTCTCGCCATTGATGACGTATTCATCACCGTCACGAACCGCTTCTGTCTTCAGATGTTTCGGGTGTGCGCCGGCGCCGGGCTCCGAGACAGCGAAACACGGTGTCGACAGACCAGCCGCTAATTTTGGCAAATACGTAGCCTTCTGTGCCTCGGTGCCGTGGCCGAATATGTGCAGGCGGGCGCAAAGCTGGCGCGCCATCCACGCCCCCGCCAGACCGAGATATCCGCCTTCCGCGGCCAGCGCTTCACCGACCAGGGCCATGGCACGTAAATCACCACCATCTCCGCCGACTTCCCTTGGCAATCCGATACTGGTGATCCCGCATACACCAAAGGCACGCCACAATTCTTCCGGCGGCTGCTCGTGGGTGTGCAGATCGTCGAGCGGCGCGATTTCGCTTGCCGCAAAGGCTCGGGCGCGCTCGCGCAATCGAAAGCGCAACGTCTCCATATCCGTCGTCGAATCCTCGTCCATCATGCAATGAGACATAGGTCATAGAACAGGATTGTCCCGCGACGAAAGCGCCCAGGAGCCCCCATAAGATGACCATTCGAAAAATCGCCCGTATGGGCCATGATGTGCTCAAACAAGTGTCGGAACCGATCGCGGACCCGACCGCGCCGGAGATCGCGCGGCTCGCCCAGGACCTGATCGATACCTGCGAGGATATCGGCGGCAACGGCATCGCGGCACCACAGGTCTATGAGCCCGTCCGTATGTTCGCCTACCGGGTCCGCAAGGAAGTCATGCCCGAGGGCGCAAAGATGTCGGAGATTCCCTGGAGCGTGGTGATTAATCCAAAAATCACGCCACTGAGCGAGGAGAAGAAGTTCTATTGGGAACGCTGCCTCTCCCTCCCCGGTCTTTACGGCCAAGTGGCGCGCTATACCGAAATCCGCTTCGAGGCTGTCGACCTCAAGGGCGAGCCCATCGCCTTCAACGCCCACCGATTCCACGCCCGCCTTCTGCAGCACGAATACGACCATCTCGACGGCATGCTCTACCCGATGCGGATGGAGGATTTGGGCACGCTTGGCTACGTCACCGAACTCGGACCCGCCGCCTACCCGAACCTGCCAAGAGACGCCGAGGATTTCCTCGATCCGACGTAAAGGTTTTGTGCTCGTTCACGCTGTACGGGGGCTGGTTCATCCTTCACATGGAATTTATCCCCCGAAATAAGCAAATTCTTGCTATAATAGGTGTCCGAACCACGGGGGAGGCGAGCCATGGAACCCGATGCGCCGACACCGGATGTCGTCGATCTATCCTTCGCCACGGGCGACGAAGGTCTGCTGCGCCTCGCCAAAGCATTACGGCTCATCGACGGTGGTGTCTGGGTGACGCCGGAAGAATTCAGATGGGATTTCAGTATCATCTCGAACGCGCCGAATTGTGGAACGGTCGGCTGTGCGCTCGGCCTGGCCGACAACATGTGGCCGGATGACCGTTTTATGTGCTCCGGCAATCTGGCGACCCGCTTGTACCCCGACGATAAGCGTCTGCGGACTTACGACTTCGAGAAACTCTTCGCACCACGCACCGCCGCCTTCGAGCGAGTAACGCCGACCATGGTCGCCAATGTAATCGAGGATTATGTCACCACGGGACGGGTTCGGTGGCGAGAGCTTCATCCGGAAGCCTTCGACTGAAGGGTCGATACGTGGAACCTTTCAAAAACCAAGCCGTCAAAACGATCTTCGACGCCTATCCGCCGGCATTGCGCTCGAAGCTCCTGGCGCTCCGCGATTTGATATTTCGCACCGCATCCGAAATTGACGGAGTCGGCCGCTTAGAAGAGACGCTAAAATGGGGTCAACCGAGCTATCTTACATCCGCCAGCAAAAGCGGTACGACCATTCGACTGGACAGGGTCGGGAAGGACTCGAATGACTACGGCCTTTTCATCCATTGCCAAACAACGTTGGTGCCGACCTATCAGCAGCTATACGCCGACGAGTTGACCTTCGATGGCACCAGGTGCATTCGGTTCGGTGAAAATGACGACCCGCCGGAAGCGGCAATGCGACACTGCATCGCTCTCGCATTGACATATCATTTGCGGAAAAAGCGGTCCTAAAGCCCGTAATACCAAGGCGCGAAAATACTGAAGGCGGCCCAGAGCACGACGATCAACGGCGCGCCAACCTTGGCGAAATCTCCGAAACGGTAATGCCCCGGCCCCATCACCAGCAAATTGGTCTGATAACCAATCGGTGAGGCGAACGAACAATTGGCGGCGAAGATGACGGCGACCGCAAAGATTTGCGGCGCAACACCCATCTGCAACGCGATATCGACCGCAATGGGCGTAAACAGGACCGCCGTCGTCTTGGTGCTGATGATGTTGGAAAGCACCGCCAACAGGATGAAAAAAGCGGACAGTACCGCTTGCGGGCTTGAGTCCCGCATGACCTCGACGAAACCGCTTGCGACAAAGGCGGCACCGCCCGTCTCCGTCAATGCGACGCCAAGCGCCAGTGCAACACCGATTGTGGCGACCACGTTCGGGTCGACCGCGCGCACCGCGTGACGGATGTTGAGGACGCCCAGAGCCACCATCAACACCGCGCCGGTTAGAGTCGCGGTGACAATCGGCAAGATTTCGAATGCCGCCAGCGCTAGCATTCCAACGAACACACCGCTCGCGCGGCGCGCATGATCCAGTGCTGGTAAATCTTCTTGTGACCATTCTATCAGTAAAACGTCGCCATTGCCCCGCAAACGCGCCACAGTCTCCGGGCGGCCCTGAAGCAACAGGACGTCTCCGGCTTCCAGCCTTATGTCGGTGAGGCGCGTGCGAAACATCCGGGCACGCCGCTGAATACCCAACACAATACAGCCGGTCCGATAGCGGAACTTAATCCGGGTCAAGGTGTGACCAATCAGCCGAGACGACGGCGTTACCATGGCTTCGGCCAAGACCTGTTCGCCGTCGCGCCACGGCTCGCGGTCATTGTGATCTTGATCATCGACGTGGTCGTCGAGCGGCGAGCCTTCTTCACCGCCTTCCTGCAAAAGGGGAAACAACAATCCCGGGTCGCGCGCCAAGGCATCGGTCAGCGTCTTGCGGGTCGCGGCCACGACGATCACATCGCCGGCCTGCAGTGCCAAATTCTCGAACGGCGGCAGGATCGCATCTTCCTCGCGTTGCACCAGCCGCACCGTCATATCCGGCAATCCCACGAACATCCCGGCCGGAGCTTGCTCGCCTATTAGCTCTGAATCCGAAGAAATCGTCAGTTGCGCGATGAACTGTGTACCACTCCGGTCGATCAATTCGTCGGTAAACCCGGTGCGCTCCGGCAGAAGACGCGGTGCCACAAACAGAAGATACACCAAACCGACCGCCGCCAGAACACATCCGGTAATCGTGAAGTCGAAAAACCCGAATGTCGGCATTCCGCGTTCCAACAACGCCCCGTTGACGAGCAAGTTTGTGCTGGAGCCGACCAGGGTCGTCATTCCGCCCAAGACAGCGGCATAGCTCAGCGGAATCATAACCTTCCCGATATGCATGCTGAAACGACTGGCGAGCGCCCGCATGATCGGAATGAAGATAACGACCACGGGAATATTGTTCATAAAACCACTGACGATCAGCACCGCCGCCAGCGAGATCAGGATCGCGAGCCAAGGCCGACCGCCCCCCAGCCGCAACACGAGCCGGGCCGCCCGATCCAAAATTCCTGTTCGTGCGATCCCTTCTCCCATCACCAGGAGCGCCAAAACCGTGATCAAGGCCGGATTGGCAAACCCTTGCAAAATTCGCGCGGGACTGAGCCGCTCGTAATCGCCGTCCACGGGCGCCAGCTGGAAGAACAGCATCAGCGCACAGATAACACCGATAGACGTTACCTCCATCGGCACTTTCGCCGACGCATATGCGATCAGGGCCGCCACGATAATGGCGAACACAACCCACATCTGAAACTGCGGCCCGAGCGAAGACAGAACCTCGACCATGCGGGTTTTCTCCCAAGATCCAACTTGAATAGAGAGTAGTCCGATATCGCAAAATCGAGCAACGGGATACAGAACAGCCGTTTGGACCTTATATTAGAGTGCTGACCATGAAGGGGAGATCAGCATG
>JABJCS010000812.1 GCA_018665505.1 Alphaproteobacteria bacterium | reverse complement strand
AGAATCCAGTTCGCTGCGATACAGTATGGATTCCCGCCTTCGCGGGAATGACGGGGAAGAGGTTGGTGACAAATTGTCTAATATGTGATACGGTCCGGCCCGTTCTTTGACTTGTAAACAGGCACCACATTCTTACAGAGCAGCTCTGTACGGGTGAATCAGCGGTATTGTAATACTGTGTATGGGGTTGTTTCGCGCTTTTTTGTGTATGGCCGCGGCGCTCGGCGCGGATTGACCCTGGCGTCACTCCCGTTACGTCGTTGGAGAGGGACGGAATCGTGGAGGAGGAAGACATGAGCGTCGAAGTGCATTCATCGGGCGGCGATATCGGGGCGGAAATCACCGGGATTGATATCTCAAAACCACTCTCGGCACCGGAGATCGCCGCCGTCGAGGCGGCGTTTGTCGATCGCACCGTTCTGGTGTTTCGGGGACAGAAGTTGACCGATCGGCAATTCGCGGATTTCTCGGCACAGTTCGGGCCGCTGCGGGTGCATATTCAAAAGGCCTTTCAGCATCCCGAGATTCCCGAAATCGTCTACAACCGCAATGTCGATGCCGACGGTAAGTTCGATGAGGTGGGGGCGAGCCGGGGTGTTACCCGCGACCTTAAATATGGTTGGCATTCGGACACCTCCTACGAGATCGTGCCCGCCGTTGCGACCACGGTTCATGCGCTGGAAGTGCCCTCTTCGGGCGGTAATACGTGTTTCGCCAGCGGCTACCGGGCTTATGAGAGCCTGCCAGACGGGTTTAAGGGGCGGCTTGAGGGGTTGATGGGCGAATACGCGCTCGGGCGTAACAGTAGGAATTCGCAGACCCAGACCCTGACCGGCAAACTGCCACCGGAGGCGCGCGACCGCGAGACCGTCTTCCACCCCATCATCTGCCGCCATCCGGTGAGCCGTCGCCCGGCAATCTACGCCAATCCGCTGCAGACCGTGCGGGTCATGGATGTGTCCGAGGCCGAGAGCGAGGACATTCTGGAGACCCTGTTCGAGGCGATCCATCAGGCCGGGACCACCGGCGGGTATTGGGAGCACGAATGGCGGGTGGGCGACACGATCATGTGGGAAAATAGGGGCGGCGTCTTCCATTCGGGGCGGATGGATTATCCGCTCGACGAGCGCCGCATCATGATCCGCTGCACCGTCGGCAGCTGCCCGATTGAGGCTTATTCAGCGGCGGCGTAGGCGGTATCGGAAAGCATCGCCAGCACGATCTCGGCACATTCATCGGGGCGCTCGAACGGCATGAGGTGGCCCGCACCCGTCATCGTCGTGACCCGCGCATCCGGCAGATGTCGGGCGACATCGGATTGAACCTCAGCGATCCAATTGCTGTTGGGCACCGCCGGGTCGGCGGCGATCAGGTGGGCCGGGGCCGGGAAATCTTTCAAGCCCTCATAGGGAGCGGTGGTCGCGGCGACCGAGTTATACGTGGCGGCCTCGATGACCGGCGGGCAGGAAAGCTCGTAGCCCTCCACGCCATCACGCCGCGGCCGAAGCGTGGCTTGGCAGAGCGCGTCCAGCATCTCCGGCGCGAAATAACCGAATGCCTTCGGGCGCGCCATGGCGGCGGCGTAATCGGCCGGGGTCTCGAAATACTGGCGCCGTCGCAAGGTCATCTCCGCCAGGGGGGTGCTGCGGGCCTTGGATATCTGCCTTAGGTCGTCACGGTCGGAGGGGCGCAGCGTTGCGTCGAAAGTGGTCACCGCGTGCCACGGTGCGAAGCCGAAGTTACCGCCAAGATGAAACATGGCGGCGGCGGAGAACGAGTGGCCGCCGTAATAGAGCGGTGCTTCGGGTGCGCGCGCTTGCACCCGGTAGACAATTGTCTCCAGATCGCGCGCGAAACGGTCGAAGCAGATCGTGCTTGGATAGGGCTCCGGCGGGGCGCTCGAATCGCCCTGGCCACGCGCATCGTAGGCAAAGACCCGGAAGCGGGTCGCAAGCCGTTGCAGGAAGGGCAGATAACTCCCGGCGCCAAAGCCGTTGGCGTGGCCCCAGATCAGGACCGGGGCGTTTGCCGATCCGTCACGCAGCTCATAGGCGGCGATGGTGACACCGTCCTCGACGGGCACATCAAAACGCTCGGCCGCCGTGGCCGGGAGAGAAGAGAACGTGGCCGACATTACTTGCAGACGTGGTCCATCAGTTTGTCGAAGAACACGTGGGCGCGATCGAGCTGCTCTAAGGCGAGGTATTCGTTCGGCTTGTGCGCCTGGTTGATACTGCCGGGGCCGCAGACGACGGTTGGGATGCCGACTTGTTGCTGGAACAAGCCCGCTTCGGTGCCAAACGCGACCTTGGCGTGGTCGTTGCGACCGGCCAGGGTCTTGGCCAGCGTGACCACTTCCTCGCCGGGGTCCATGTCCAATCCATCGATGGCGCTCAACTCCTCGAACTCGATACTGCTGGCCGGGTCGATGGCCTGCATTTCGGGCTCTAAGGTCTCGCGCGCATAGCGTTCGATCTCGGCGAAATACACTTTCGGGTCGTCCGAGCCGATGCAGCGGAATTCGAACTCGAAGGTACAATCCTTCGGCACGATATTGAGGGCGGTGCCCCCATGCACGGTGCCCGTATGCACGGTCGAATGTTGGACGTCGTAGAGGTCGTCGAAAGGACCTTCCTTCTGGACACGCCGCGCCATGCCCTTAAGATAGGCGATCATTTCCGCCGCGTACTCAACCGCATTGACGCCGGTGGGTGCCAAGCTCGAATGCGCCTCGAAGCCCCGCACCCGGCACTTGTAGCTGAGCTTGCCCTTGTGGCCGATGATGACCTGCATGCTGGTTGGCTCACCGACGATGCCCATCATGGGAGTTGGTTTGATATCCGCGAACTTCTCGATCAGGCTGCGAACGCCAAGACAGCCGACTTCCTCGTCGTGGCTGAAGGCGAAATGGATCGGGATGTCGAGGCCGCGCTCGAGAAACTTCGGCGCATAGGCGAGGCAGATGCCGATAAAGCTTTTCATGTCGCAGGTGCCGCGCGCGAACAGCTTGTCGTCTCTTTCGGTCAGGGTGAAAGGGTCGCTGTCCCATTCCTGGCCGTCGACGGGCACTGTGTCGGTATGGCCGGACAGCATAATACCTGGTTTATCCTTAGGCCCGAGCGTCGCGTAGAGATTGGCCTTTGTGCCGGTCTCGTCCTCGACCAATAAGGAGTCGACACCAAGGGATTTCAGGTAATCCCGGATGTAATGGATCAGCTCCATATTCGAGTTACGGCTCGTGGTGTCGAAGCTGATGAGTTTTCGGATAAACTCGACGCTGGCGTTGTCTGCGGTGCCCAAGATTGTCCCCCTTCAGGTGTCTCGCAAGCGGGCGAGAATAGGCGAGGGCGGCAATGATGGCCAGCCATGAAGCGTGCGGTTATGAGCGCGCGCGGCGGCCTTCCAGTAAATCCTTATCGCTCGACAAGGACGTGGACATGAAATCCGTGAAAGCTTTGATACGGGCGGTATTGCGGAGGTCCGGATGGGTCAGTAGCCAGAGCTCGTTCTCCATCTCGGGTATGGGGTCCGTGACGCGCACTAACATCGGATCAGGATCGGCGGAAAAACAGGGGAGGGCGGCGATACCAATCCCCGCGCGGACCGCATAGAGACGCCCGGCCATGGTATTGGCGCGGAGCACGATCCGATCACCAGCTTGCAATTCCATCCACTTGACGGAGTCGGTGTGGGCGAGAGAGTCGTCACCCGAGACAACGGGAGCGTCCGTTAGTGCGGTGGCGCCGGTAAAGGCGTCGCGGCGGCGATAGATGGCTACTGCTACGGCACAGAGTCTTCGGCCGACAAGGGTGTCGCCGGGATCGCGGCTCGGTCGGAAGGCGACATCCGCATCGCGGCGTGACAGGTTCAGAAAACGATCGGCGACGATCATTTCTAGGAGGATGCCGGGATAAGTCTCGCGAAAGGCGGCCAGGCGCTCGGGCAGCAAGCGTTCCGAGATGTCGTCGGGCGCGGTCAGGCGGACCGTACCCGTTAGGCGCACATCCTCGCCAACGACTTGACGCTCGAGGGTCGCCATTTCCGCCTCGACCCGCTCGGCGGAACCGCGCATCGTCTCGCCGGCGACGGTGAGTGAATAGCCTTCACGGTGGCGCTCGAACAATCGCGCGCCGACGCGTTCTTCCAATTGATTGATCCGCCGGAACACGGTCGAGTGGTTGACGCCAAGATTCGTCGCCGCGCCGGAGAGAGTGCTCGTCCGTGCTACCGCGAGGAAGTACCGAATGTCGTCCCAATCGCGTATCTTTGCATTTATGCAGTAAATAATGTGAATGTTCGATATCTATCTTGCATATATCATCGCTTCAATGAACAGGTCTAGGCCTCCTCCCCAGCACAGGTTAGAAAGAGCCGAGTGAACTCCGGTCGAGGTCTTTCGATGACGAATGTTGAATATATCAATCCGCGCAGTGGTGCGCTTTGGTCGAGCGACGTGCCGATCTGGTGTGCGCCGGATGATGGCGGTTATGTCAATTTGACACCGGGTACAGGATTGACGCGGCAGTCCATAGCCCCCGGGGAGATTGGGCTTTGGCGGTACCGGAAGGCCATTCGATTACCGCGCGCTGATACCTCGACGCTCGGCGAAGGTTGGACGCCCTTGGTGCCGTCGGATTGGGACGGTGCCAGCGTTCTAATGAAATGCGAGCACATGATGCCCTCGGGTTCCTTTAAGGACCGAGGTACGGCTGTTTTGTTCAACTATCTGAAGCAATGCGGAACCACCGAGATACTTGAAGACAGTTCCGGCAACGCGGGCGCGTCCTACGCGACGTATGCGGCGGCGTTGGGATTAGATTGCCGGATTATGGTTCCCGCGTCTGCCCCTGCCTGGAAAAAGACGCAAATCGCCGCTATGGGCGCGCGGGTCGAGGCGATTGAAGGATCGCGCGAGGATGTCGCGGCAGCGGCATTGAAGGCGGCGGAAGTGACGTTCTATGCCAGCCACAATTGGCAGCCCTTCTTTATCGAAGGAACAAAGACGTTGGCGTTCGAGATTTGGGAGCAATTGGACTTTTCAGTTCCGGATAACATTGTTGTCCCGCTCGGCTATGGCAGCAACGTGATCGGCCTCTATCTGGGTTTCTTGGAGTTGCAGGTCGCGGGCGAGATTGACAGGTTGCCGCGCATATTCGGGGCGCAAGCAGCGAATTGCGCGGCGTTGTACGCAGCCTGGCAAGCAGGTGGCACGGCGGTGGATTTTCCTATCTCGGCGACACTGGCGGACGGTATCGCCAGCGAGAAGCCGGTCCGTGTCGCGGAAGTCATGACGGCGACGCGCCAAACCGGAGGCGCCATCGTTGCGGCGGATGAGGATGAAATCGCGGCGTCCTTCCAGCAACTGGCGGGTGGGGGACTCTTCGTCGAGCCGACGAGCGCAACTGCGGGGGCTGTGTTGAGCCGCTTGATCGCGACGGGGATTGTCGCGCGAGAGGAGGCAACGGTTCTTGTGTTGACCGGGCATGGCTTAAAGGCAGTCGATAAGATTGCCCGGATGTCCGAAAGCTAACGCGCAGTTGAAATGCTGCCCCGGTTGCCTCATCTTTTTAAATTATTCGGTTTCGTCTCACCGGGTTTGGTCGGCGGCGGCGCGGAATTGTAGGCACAGAGAAACGATCCGTCGACCGGATCCAGATTGAGGCGTCTTATATGAGCGAAACCATTCCCGGCGTATACAGGCTGGATACGCCAAAGGGCGCCGACATTCCCTTAGTTTTAGACTCTCCTCATAGCGGCTCGATCTATCCGGAAACATTCGACACTACCGTACCGATAAATGTCCTGCGGCGTGCTGAAGACATGTATGTCGACGATCTGTTCGCGGACGGTCCTAAATTGGGGGCCTCTCTCGTCTCCGCATTATATCCGCGCAGTTTCATCGATCCTAATCGTGCGGTCCGGGACCTCGACCGCGATCTTCTGGAAGAATCCTGGCCGGAACCGGTTCAACCGACGGAGAAAGCGCGGCTCGGGCACGGCCTGATTTGGCGGGTTTGTCCTCCGGATTTTCCGATGTATGCACGGCGACTTTCGGTTGCGGAGGTCCGGGAGCGGATCGATCAGTATTGGACGCCGTATCATCAAACCCTACAACGGTGCATGGACGAGACCCAAGCGCTGTTCGGTATGGCATGGCATTTTAATTGTCATTCAATGCCATCGTCGAGTTTGCCTAGAGAATCGCAATTCAACAGCATCCGTCGCGCCGATTTTGTTCTCGGAGATCGAGACGGCACGACGTGCAACCGGGAATTCCTTAACATCGTAGGGGCCACGCTAAAGGGTTTCGGTTATCGAGTACGGATCAACGATCCTTATAAAGGAGTTGAAATTGTCCGTCGTCACGGGCGTCCGGATATTGGGCGACACAGTTTGCAAATTGAGATCAACCGCGCGCTTTACATGAACGAGGAAACCTTCGAGCGGACGCCGTACTACGCCACTTTGAAAACGCATTTGTCCGAACTGATTGAGGTTGTTGGTGATTATGCGTTGGGACGTGCCGGCGCGAAGGCGGCCGAATAACGTCTTTTTGTTTACGGGTTCGAAATATTCTCTAGTATGCAATATGGTGTAATGCCAAGATTCTTAATTATTAGGATAAATGGGGGAAGTTCTTGAGGTCTAAAGTTTTCAATCGCAATGAGGCGATGGTGCTGGAATGTGCCGGTCGTTTGACGATTCGCGACCGAAAAAGCGTCGACCGCATTTCCCACGACATTACTGAGACCGGTCATTCCCAAGTGGTAATTGACCTCAGCAAGCTGGATTATATTGACTCGGCGGGGTTGGGTATTCTTTTGTCGTTGCGCGAGGGAGCCATGGGGCGCGGCAAACGCATCGCCATTGCGGGTGCGGTGATTTCAGTGCGTGAAATCCTGGATATTGCGTCTTTCGGATCGCTTTTCGATATTCGCTGCGGAATTCGGTCGGCGCTACGGCGCAAACTGTTCCGACAAAATTCTTTCTTCCAAATCGTGTTCGGGAGCGAACAGCATGGTCAGGCGCAAAGTCTCGCTCAGTGAGACTTCGACACTCACGACATCGCGAACCTCGAACGCGTCAGCACATGCGCTCACTGGGCGTTTGCCGGATTCCAAGACCTCGAACTTCACCGTGGCGCCGTTGGGCAAGATGGCGCCGCGCCAGCGCCTCGGTCGAAACGCGCTGATCGGGGTGAGGCACAAGACGTCCGAACCGATCGGCACAATAGGGCCATAGGCAGATAGATTGTAGGCGGTGCTGCCCGCAGGAGTGCATAACAGGACACCGTCGCAAATCAGTTCCTGTAGCCGGACGATTTCATCGACCGTAATTTTGATTTTAGCTGTTTGCTGAGTTTCCCGAAACAACGAGATGTCGTTGATTGCGATGGCATCCAACACCTCGCCCGTAATCGTCGTGGCTCGCATTTGCAAGGGACGAATGGAAACTGGTTCGGCGCGGTTCAATCTGTCTGGTAAGTCGTCCGGCGTATACTCGTTCATGAGAAAGCCAATACTGCCGCGATTCATGCCATAAATCGGTTTCAGCTGCTCCTTGTAGTCATGCAGAATACTCAGCATAAAGCCATCGCCCCCGAGCGCGACGATGATATCGGCGTCTTCCGGAGGGACATGGGGGTAGCGTGTCGACAGGTCGCTTAAAGCTTCCTGAGCGTCGGAGGAGTTCGACGCAACGAACGCTATTTTGTTGTTATTCATGTGGTAACCCCATGAGAATGGGCGACAATCGCCGCGTTAGTATAGTCGAGGGCACCGGTAGTGCCAGCGACGCGGGCGAAACTGGAGGCGGAATATGTGGATACTTCGGGGTCTGGTACTCCTGACAATTATGTTCGCGGCGATACCGGGCAAGGCTAATGACCGGCATGCGGGGTATTACTACCCCAAACCCGTCACGAGTGAAGTCTATCGCCCACGTGCCCGAAAGATGATGGGGGCCAATAAACAAGCTCGCATTGCATTCGTGACCAATATTACCAACGGCATGCTGAATAAGGCTGCCTATCCTCCGCAATATGCTATTTTCTCGAAGGGTGCGCGTCAGGAGAAATTGATTATCGTGGGAATTCGCGATGACGCCTATAACACCATCTTCAGAGCGCGGGCCTTACTGGCGCAATTGACGGCGGTCGCGCGGACGACACGGATCATTCAAGAACAAATGAAGCCAGGTGACCTGACGTTCTTGGACCTATTGAACCTAATGGGTTTCGAGCAGATGACGATAAGCGACGGCAAGAGCTTTTCGCATCAGATTACAATTAGGTGATGGAGGAGGGAGTGATGTCGGATCGAGATGCGGTGATGTTCGTCAATGACGCGTTTTATATGTGTTTTGCGGCCGGCGATGCGGATGGCATGGATGATTTGTGGGCTAAATCCGCCTCCGTCAGTTGTATTCACCCGGGATGGGAATCTCTGGTCGGTCGGACGGCGGTTGTCGACAGTTGGCGTAGTATTATCACCGCAGGGGCGCCACAAATTCGATGCCGTGAGCCAGTAGTTTCCCTCTATGGTGATACCGCGAGCGTCATCTGCTTTGAGGAGGTCGAGGGTGGGTTTTTGATCGCAACCAATCTCTTTGTGCGCGAAGGGGAGGTGTGGAAAATGGTTCACCATCAGGCCGGGCCAACACGGGGGCAGCCGTCAACGCAACAGCCCGCCAACGAAAATAGATCGATTAACTAATCGGCTGTGTTAGCCGCCGGTAACGCTCATATGGCGCCCGACGCCGGGGCGTTGGTGGCGGCGGTCGATGATGAAGTCATGGCCTTTGGGTTTGCGCCCGATGGCCTCATCGATGGCGGCGGAGACAGCGGCATCGTCCGGGCTCGCCCGCAGGGAGGTCCGTAAGTCCGCGGCATCTTCCTGACCCAGGCACATATAAAGCGTCCCGGTACACGTCAAACGAACCCGATTGCAGGATTCGCAGAAATTGTGGGTCATCGGAGTAATAAATCCGATCCTACGGCCGGTCTCGACGCAATCGACGTAGCGTGCGGGGCCGCCGCTGGCGTGATCGCTCTCGTTCAGAGTCCACTGCTTTTGCAATTCTCCCCGGACCATCGAGAGCGGCCAATATTGATCGAGCCGAATTTCACCGCCGATATCCCCCATCGGCATAACTTCGATGAATGTCAGGTCGTGGCCTTCGTCGCCGCACCAACGGACCATGTCGTGGATTTCGTCATCGTTCACGCCCTTAAGGGCGACACAGTTGATTTTTATGGATAATCCGGCCACTTTAGCAGCAGCGATACCTTCGATGACCTTGTCGAATTTGCCCCAACGCGTAATCGCCTGGAATTTATCTGGATTGAGGGTATCGATGGAAACGTTGATACGCCGGACCCCGCAATCCGCGAGTGCTTGAGCGTATTTGGATAATTGGCTGCCATTGGTGGTGAGTGTCAATTCATCGAGTGCACCGGACTGAAGGTGCCGTCCCAGGCGTTCAAACAGCCACATGATATTGCGGCGGACCAAGGGTTCGCCGCCGGTCATCCGCAATTTCCGGACGCCGCGTGCCACAAAGACCGAACACAACCGGTCCAGTTCCTCTAGTGTCAACAGATCGGCTTTCGGCAGAAATGTCATGTCCTCCGACATGCAATAGACACAGCGAAAATCGCATCGATCGGTGACCGAGACACGTAAATAGTCAATTGTCCGATCATAAGGATCGATCAATGCGGTTCTGTTCAGTAGGTCGTCTTGTCTTTGTTCCAGCAAACCCTGTTCTCCGATTTCCATTGGCGGTGGAAATCCTGCGTCATTCGTTACGTATGTTGCCTGATAGGGCATATATGATGATGGAACATACACCTTCGCAAGCCGTTAGATGTAATTAATAGCCCAATGTAGATATCTGCCAAGCTGGTTCGACATTTTGCTTCTGGCATTTACATAAGCCTCAAGATACGTTTTGCTGACTTTGAATTGTATTTTCGAGGGTATAATTTTGAAGGGGCTGTCCCAGATAACCGAGATTAGAGGTTATCATGGTATCCATGCGCAAGAGCCGTCTGAGCAGATACAGGCAGGATCGTCTGATCGAACATTTTGT
>JABJCS010000811.1 GCA_018665505.1 Alphaproteobacteria bacterium | reverse complement strand
ACCGTCGTCCAGATAGGGCATATCCTCAACCGGCACGATGTTCGAGATCACGCCTTTATTGCCGTGACGTCCCGCCATCTTATCGCCGGGTTGCAACTTGCGCTTCGTCGCCACGAAAACTTTGACCATTTTCATCACGCCCGGAGGCAACTCGTCCCCGCGTTGCAGCTTCTCGACCTTGTCTTCAAAGCGGCGTTGCAGTTCATCGACGGAATTGTCGTACTGCCCCTTCAAGGCTTCCAACTCGTCATTCACGCCAGCGTTCTTGACGACAATCTGACGCCATTGCCCTGGTGTGAATTCAGCGAGAATGCCGTCTGTCACGCGCTTACCTTCGGCAATACCTTTCGGACCGCCGGCGACCGTTTGGTTTAATAATCGGTCCTTCAAACGCTCATTGTAAGAGCCTTCGAGGATCGATTTCTCATCGTCCCGATCCTTCGCGAGACGCTCGATCTCAGACCGTTCAATCGCCAAGGCGCGTTCATCTTTCTCAACGCCGCGGCGCGAGAAGACGCGGACTTCAACGACCGTGCCCTCGACCCCAGGCGGAACCTTGAGCGAGGTATCGCGAACATCCGAGGCCTTTTCACCGAAGATCGCGCGGAGAAGTTTTTCTTCCGGCGTCATCGGAGATTCACCCTTCGGCGTCACCTTACCGACAAGAATATCGCCCGGATTTACTTCCGCACCGATGTAGACGATGCCCGCCTCATCCAAATCCTTCAGCGCTTCTTCACCGACATTTGGAATATCACGGGTGATTTCTTCCTGGCCCAACTTGGTATCGCGGGCCATCACTTCGAATTCCTCGATGTGGATCGAGGTGAAAACATCCTCACGCACGATACGCTCGGACATCAGGATTGAATCTTCGAAGTTGTATCCGTTCCACGGCATGAACGCGACCAGCACATTGCGGCCAAGCGCCAATTCACCGAGTTCCGTCGAAGGTCCATCGGCGATGATATCGCCGCCCGCAACCTCTTCACCAACCCTCACCAACGGGCGTTGGTTGATGCAGGTGTTTTGGTTTGAGCGTTGGAACTTCAGAAGGTTGTAAATATCGACACCGGAAACTTCGGCTGCCGTATCTTCCGTCGCACGGATGACAACACGGGTCGCATCGACCTGATCGACAATACCCGAGCGCCGCGCAACGATGGCGGCACCGGAATCACGCGCGACGCGTTCTTCCATGCCAGTGCCGACGAACGGCGCTTCCGCGACCAGCAGCGGCACTGCTTGGCGTTGCATGTTCGAACCCATGAGCGCGCGGTTAGCATCATCGTTTTCCAAGAACGGAATAAGCGCAGCCGCCACAGAGACTATCTGTTTTGGCGAGACATCCATGAGTTCGACGTCTTCCGGACGCGCGACTTCATACTCTCCGCCACAGCGTACGGTCACCAATTCCTCGGTCAACTTGCCTTTGGCATCCATCACAGCATTCGCCTGCGCGATGCGATACCGACCTTCCTCCATCGCCGACATATAGGAGATCTCTTCGGTCACCTTCCCGCCTTCGACCTTGCGGTACGGTGTTTCGATGAAGCCGTATTGGTTGACCCGCGAGAATGTCGCCAGACTGTTAATCAGTCCGATATTCGGCCCTTCAGGCGTCTCGATCGGGCAAATCCGGCCATAATGCGTTGGGTGCACGTCACGCACCTCAAAGCCTGCACGCTCACGTGTAAGGCCGCCCGGCCCAAGCGCCGAAAGACGGCGCTTATGCGTGATTTCGCTCAACGGGTTGGTTTGATCCATAAACTGAGACAGCTGCGATGAGCCGAAGAATTCGCGAACGGCGGCCGCGGCCGGCTTCGCATTGATCAGATCATGTGGCATGACGCTGTCAATATCTACAGTGCTCATCCGTTCGCGGATGGCACGCTCCATGCGCAGCAAACCAATACGGTATTGGTTTTCCAGCAACTCGCCAACGGACCTTACCCGACGATTGCCGAGGTGATCGATATCGTCGATCTCGCCACGGCCGTCTTTCAGGTCGACCATGATCTTGACGATCTTGAGGACGTCCTCCTTGCGCAGCACCCGCATTTGATCATCCGTCGTCTGATCTAGACGCGAGTTCATCTTCACGCGACCGACAGCGGAGAGATCGTAGCGTTCCGAGTCGAAGAAGAGACTCTTGAACATTGCTTCCGCCGTCTCAAGGGTCGGCGGCTCGCCCGGGCGCATAACCCGGTAGATGTCGATCAAGGCGTCTTCGCGGCCAAGGTTTTTGTCGGTGGCCAGCGTATTGCGGATATAAGCGCCAACATTGTTATGATCGATGGCCAGTGTCGGGATCTCCGTCACTTTCACGTCGCCGAAGAGCTCGAACATCTCCTCGGTTAACTCATCGCCAGCTTCCGCGATAACTTCGCCGGTAGTCTCGTTGATGAGATCGCACGCGACATAACGGCCGAGCATATCTTCTAACGGGACGACGATTTCGGTCAGGCCGCTCTCGCTGAGCTTGCGGCATTGACGCGGTGTCATCTTGGTGCCCGCCTCGGCGACCACGTTGCCGTTCTTGGCGTTGATCATATCCTGTTCGAGGGTCACCCCACGGTAAGCCTCGGGATCGAACGGAGCCTGCCAACCCTTTTTGTGCTCTGCGTAGGTGACCGTGTCGTAGAAATAGGCCAAGACCTCTTCCTTCGACATGCCTTCCGCGCTCGCCGGATCGAGGACTTCGCCTTTCGCCGCTAATTCTGCGCGCTTCGCGGCTGTCTCCATGCTGTCGAGCGCCAACAGAAGCGTCGTCGCCGGTAATTTGCGGCGGCGATCGATACGCACGAACACGAGATCCTTGGCGTCGAATTCAAAATCGAGCCAGGAGCCGCGATACGGAATGACGCGCGCGGCAAACAAATATTTACCGGATGAATGCGTCTTGCCCTTATCGTGATCGAAGAACACACCCGGCGAGCGATGCATTTGACTGACAATCACGCGCTCGGTTCCGTTCACGACAAACGTGCCGTTGCCGGTCATCAAGGGCATATCGCCCATGTAGACATCTTGCTCTTTAATATCGCGGATCGAGCGGGGGCCCGTGTCCTCATCGATATCCCACACAACCAGTCGCAGGGTGACCTTTAACGGCGCGGCATAGGTCATACCCCGCTGTTGGCACTCCTCGACGTCGTACTTCGGATTTTCAAGCTCGTATTTGACGAACTCCAGCTGCGCCCGTCCCGAAAAATCGGAAATCGGGAACACCGTCTTGAACGCCTCTTGCAATCCAGAATCGGCACGATCCGGCGCCAAGACGCCAGTCTGCAAGAACCGATCGTAGGAGCTTTTTTGCACCTCGATCAGGTTCGGCATCGGCGCAACTTCGCCGATCCGTCCGAATGTTTTCCGAATGCGCTTACGACCCGTGAACGACTTGGTCATGTTAAAACCTCAGTAATTTACGCACAGCAGGCGACCGATGATCGCCGCCTTGGTAGAGACACCGGGAGGGGCGCATCGAAATGCACCCCTCGCCAGCGGTAACTTCTTTGTCGACTACGTGAGCTCAACCGAGGCGCCGGCTTCTTCCAGCTTACCTTTAATTTCCTCGGCTTCACTCTTCGCGACGTCTTCCTTGACGGCCTTCGGCGCACCTTCCACCAAGTCCTTCGCCTCTTTCAGGCCAAGACCGGTGATCGCACGCACTTCCTTGATGACATTGATCTTCTTTTCACCAAAGGCGGTCAGCATGACGGTGAAGGAATCTTTGACCTCCGCCGCCTCGGCAACCGGTGCCGCCGCTGCTGCGGCAACTGGTACCGCTGCGGAAACGCCCCATTTTTCCTCAAGCATTTTCGAGAGCTCGGCCGCCTCGATGACGGTGAGCGCCGAAAGGTCTTCAGCGATTTTTTCCAAATCAGCCATTTTCACGTTTCTCCTAGTTCGAACCTATAAAGACTGGATCAACCCAATCTGCATCACTCTCCGCCGTTGGCGGCATGAGCCCCCATGACCCTGGCGAGTTGCCCCGCCGGTGCCTGGAGTATACCCGCCACCTTGGTCGCCGGAGCTTGGAGGAGACCAACGATCTTCCCTCTAAGCGCGTCCAGCGACGGCAGTCTTGCGAGCGTATTCACACCAGCTACGTCCAGCATGTCCGAGTCGAGAGCGCCGCCGACGATCGTCAGCTTTTCGTTCTCTTTCGCGAACTCAACCGCAATTCTTGCAGCTGCTACCGGGTCCTTCGAGATGGCTATCGCCGTCGGCCCCGTGAACGCATCTTCCAATGCTTCGAACTTCGTCTCCTTGATAGCAATTTTTGCTAACCGGTTTTTCGTAACCTTAAATTTACAACCGGCCTCGCGCATTTTGCTTCGGAGTTCGGTAACTTCCGCCACCGTCAAACCCGATTGATGGGTCACAACGATGAGATTGTTTTCCTCGAAGTCCTGATGCAGTTCGGCGACCAGGGCTTCCTTTTTTGATCGGTCCACTGATCGTCTCCACTTTGGTTGCACATGGACGCGATATCCTCGGCATTGCCGTCTCAACCGCATCCGGTTCAACTGTCCGCGAGGTTCAAACCAACGGGCATATGCCCACTGAATTCGGTCTTCCCCTCTGCCTCATGCCGGCCGGTTTCCCGTTTAGGCGTCCCCGAAAGGACACACCCGCAATCTCGGACAGAACAACGGAAACCCCGAAAGGCTTCCGCCATCCGCCGCCGAGCAAAACCCGGCGACGAAATTCCTTAGTCGTTACCAAGCGCGTTTGGCATATCCAACTTGATACCCGGTCCCATCGTCGAGCTGATGGACGCTTTCATAATATAGGTACCCTTCACGCCCGTCGGCTTGGCCTTACTGATCGCGCCGATAAATGCGCGCACGTTCTCGGCCAGGGCCTGCTCGTCGAAACTCGCCTTGCCGACACCGGCATGCACGATACCCGCCTTCTCGCAGCGGAACTGTACTTCCCCGCCCTTCGCCGCTTGTACGGCCGTCGCGACATCTTGCGTAACGGTACCAAGCTTCGGGTTCGGCATCAGACCTTTGGGTCCCAAGACCTTACCCAAGCGGCCGACAACAGCCATCATATCGGGGGTTGCGATACAGCGATCAAATTCGATTTCGCCGGCTTGAATCTTCTCCGCCAGATCTTCGGCGCCGACGATATCCGCGCCTGCATTCTTGGCGTCTTCGGCCTTCGCGTCCTTGGCGAAAACCGCAACCCGCATCGACTTACCGGTTCCGTGCGGCAATTGCACAACACCGCGCACTTGCTGATCGGAATGACGTGGGTCAATGCCCAAATTCATTGCAATTTCAATTGTTT
>JABJCS010000103.1 GCA_018665505.1 Alphaproteobacteria bacterium | reverse complement strand
GCGGCGCCTGCCACTTGCTCGGCCGATTCGGCAAAAGAGAACCGAACATAGCGATGCCCCCGGTCTGGATCGAAATCCACACCAGAGGCGATAGCGACGCCCGTCTCGTTCAGGATCCGACGGCAGAACGACAAACTATCATTCGTGAGTTCCGCAACATCAGCATATATGTAGAATGCTCCGTCGACTGGCGCTAAACGGTCGAATCCAGCTTTCGGCAATTGCTCTAACAGCAAATCCCTATTCGCTTTATATTTCACGATATTAGCGGATAATTCCTCTTCGCAATCGAACGCTGCGACGCCTCCGATTTGCGAGAGCGTGGGCGCGGATATGAAAAGGTTTTGCGCCAAACATTCTACAGCCCGCGTAAGGTCTTCGGGAATGACCATCCAACCCAACCGCCAACCGGTCATCGAAAAGTATTTCGAAAAACTATTGATGATCACGGCGTTTTCCTCGTACGCGAGAGCCGTGCACGCGGTATTTTCGTATGTGAGGCCGTGATAAATTTCGTCAGAGATAAGCCGGATGTTATTCTCCCGACAATACCCCGTTAGTGCGGACATTTCATCGGGCCCGATCATCGTGCCTGTCGGGTTCGAAGGACTGGCGATAACCAACCCGTCGATCGGCCCGCCTTCCCGTACCGCCTTTTCCAGCAATTCAGGTGTAGGTTGGAACCGGTGCTCGGCCTCGGTCAACAACAAGACCGGCTCAATCCCGAAAGCCGAGAGAATATTGCGATAACAAGGATATCCGGGTGACGCCATGGCGACGCGGTCTCCGGGATCGAAAGCACTCAAGAACGACAAGACAAACCCCGCCGAAGATCCCGTTGTTACGACGACACGAGCTGGGTCCAGGTCCACGTTGTAAGTTTTCGCATAATGGTTGGCGATCGCGGTGCGCAATTCCAAAATTCCCATCGACAACGTATAGCCGAGGCGATTTTCGTCCAAGGCGCGTTTCGCCGCCGCCAAGACCCCTTGCGGTGCCGGCGTACCCGGTTGGCCAACCTCAAGGTGATAAACGGCTTTTTGCTCCGCTTCCCGCTCCGCTGCCGCCTGCATAATATCCATGACGAGGAATGGCGGAATCATGCCGCGTTGAGAGACTTTCAAAGCCATCGTTTATCGTTCCTGTTTTTGAAGTATAACGGTCGAGGTAACGCCGCTTCCCCGTGGATCGGCCTGCACATCGCATTGTGGGTTAGGAGAGGGAAGCCCTTCGGGACATGAGATCGCGTTGACCCGCCCGATATTCGGTAATCGCCGCACTTTATGCCCGAGCGATATGAGTGAGACAAGCCGATCCTTCTTCTCGCGATCCTCGATAACGACTTCGTCGCTGACGGTCTCGTAATGCAGTCGCGGCTCGCTTATCGCCGCCTTCAGGTTCTTCTTAGCCAACAAGGTTTCGAACATGACATTCGCCATGGCCGTTGCCGCGGTGGCTCCACCGGAACTGGAAAATGCAAAACGGAAAGCGTTGTCTTTTACCCGCGTGACGACAACCGGGCCGAGCGGCAGCGGATTGCGGCCTTTCTCTCCCGGCGCAGCGGCCAATACGATCCCTAGACCAGGAGTTGTGCGGCCAGTACCGAAGGGGTGATACATCGTCAGCGTGCAGGCGACGACCAACCCATCGCCATCGGCCACCAAAAAACTTGCGCTCGCATCCAATTGCCTAACCTTCTGCGACGCATCGACGAACTTCTCGGCAGGCGACGCCTTCTTGGATGAAAAGGAACTCATCAGGTCCTTGGCATGCGCTGGCGAGAGTAATCGCTGCACCTGAGCACTGGCACCATAGTCGCGTCCAAGCCATTTCAGGCGCTCGCCTAAACTCCGCTTCGCGGCCTCAGCGATCAAATGCCCCTGCCCGGCCGGACCTCCAGTCGCGCGCTTGCTTCCCGCCAAGCCCAATTGCAGCATTTGGATCGCAACGATGCCCGCACTCGCGGGCGGTGGCGGCGCATACAACATACTTTTGCCAATTTGGACGGAAATCGGATCCTGCCATTTTGGCAGAAAATTGCGCAGCTCTTCGGGGCCAAGCGATCCGCCCGCCGCTTTACTTGCCGTCACCAGTCTTTGCGCAAGGATACCGTTATAGAACTCGCCACCGCCCCGTCCGCTGATCGTCGCCAACACCGTATTCAGATTGATTTGGCGCAACCGTTGGCCCGCAGTGAAGGCTTTACCCTTTCTATCGGAAAAGATTTTTCTCGTAACCTCGTCCGCGAAAAGCGGGACGGAAAACTTTGCCAGATCGTTCTCTAACGCCTTCGTCACGATAAACCCTTCTCGCGCGAAAGACCTCGCCGGAGCAATAACCGCTTGCCAGGACAACCGGCCGTGGCGCGAATGCAACACCGCCATACCCCGCACCATGGTTGGGATCGCGGACGGGCGGTCGGTGTAGCGGCCTTTGGAAGTCGCGGTCCGAGGAAGAAAATCCAGCGCTTGAATCTTTCCGGCCTTGCCGCCACCCGCAAGACAAACACCGCCACCGCCCAACCCTACCCTCGCGGGGGAAGTCACGCTCATCGCGAAGCCCATCGCGACGGCGGCATCGATCGCGCTTCCGCCTTGCAACAAAATACCGTTTCCTACAGTGACGGCTGCTGGATCATCCGCCGTCACGACACCGAAAATTACCCGTTTAGCGGCGCGTTGCTTAGTTCCTGTGGCGCGATTGATCGCGTCAATGGGATCGGGGATTTCAAATCCGCCACAACCGGCAAGTAGCGACAGCATAATCACGATACCGCCACCACGATTGCACCGGTGGATGAGCGTCGTTACAGTCTTTCTCAAACGGAGCTCCATGACTTTGAAACGTATGCGTCTTTTCATTTTATGCGTAGCCATCGGTTACGCCGCCATCGCTAGCCCGCCAACGGCGTTCGCGCAAGGCGGGTTCCGCTTTATACGCGATACCGAAATTGAAAATACCATTCGCGTCTATGTCGCGCCACTATTCGAGGCAGCCGGCCTCGATCCGAGCGCCGTGTCGATCCATATCGTCAACGACCGTAGTTTGAACGCCTTCGTCGCGGGCGGGCAACGGATTTTCATCCATACCGGCCTCTTGATGAAAACCAAGACACCTGACGAAGTCATCGGCGTGTTGGCCCATGAAATCGGGCACATAACGGGTGGCCATTTATCGAGACAGAAAAAAAATCTAGAAAACGCGAATAACCAATCCATTATTGCCCTCGTACTTGGAG
>JABJCS010000810.1 GCA_018665505.1 Alphaproteobacteria bacterium | reverse complement strand
GGGTTTCATGAAAGCCGCGAGTTGGGGAACTCCCGACAAGATTTTGCGCGGGTTGGAGGAACGCCGAAAATTGATGGGTAATTTTGAGCTGAATGTCTCCTTCCGCTTTGGCGGCACGCCTTACGATGTCTCTGAACGGGGACTTAAGCTGTTCGCTAAGGAAGTCATGCCGGTGCTCAAATCCTGGTAGATGGCCTTATAAAAACCCTCGAATAAGGCCGAGAACTTCGTCGACCCGCATCTCCAATACTTCTCGGTCTCCCTCTTCAATGGTGGCGGCTTTGGCGTCTGGCATTAACCCGGCGAGGCGCTCCGCTTGTCGACCAAGGTGTTCTTCGGCGGCGGATGCGACCTCAATGATGAGGGTGGGTGATTTCACCTGTCGCAACGCCGCTTCGAAGTCGAAGTTAAAATTGGCATCATAAATTGCCGTCGCGCTCGGCTTCGCCTGTAGGAGGTCCATGATGCGGGCCGACAGGTAGCGGCGCAGGTCTGGGGTATAGCCGAATTCCTCGACCGCGCGTTTATCGGACCAGAGCCGCGACATGTCGGCGAACATCTCTGCTGACCATTGCTCGTGCGCTTCGGCGTCGCTCTCGGCTGCTTTTTCGGCGTCCTTGGAGTCGAAATAACGATCGGTGATTGGAGCGAATGCCGCAATGCGGGTCTCTTGATCGGCGATGAGGCTGTGTGTTTGCCCGCACAGGATCAATCGCTGAACCCGCTCCGGCAGATCGGATGCGAGTGCTGCCGCGATTTTATTTCCCGTATGAAAGCCGAAAACGTGTGCTCGTTCGACCTGAAGCGTATCCATCATTTCCGCGACGCTTCCCGCAAGCCTCGGCATCGTAATGCCATCGGGCAACGGATCGGAGTATCCGAATCCGAGTGTGTCCGGCGTCACGACCCGAAAGCACTTGGCGAGGTGCGGCATCAATCGCCAATAAACGCGCGCGGATTGCGGCGATGGATGCAGCATCAAGAGCGCGGGGCCGTTCCCAGATTCGGTGTAGTGTATCTGACCTTCGCGCGTTTCCGCGTAACCGCGTTTCATCCGGAACATCTGACGCTTAGGACGGCATTTCGAATTCGTTCGCCATTACGGCATTCGCATTAGACGTTAGGTCATGGCGAACCTTCTTAGCTGGCTGATATTCGGGGTCATTCTCGAAATTCAAAATAGCTTGTTTGGAGGGGAATCGGATGACGACCGCGCCTTTGGCCGGTTCGCCTTCGAGCGGCTCCGCGGCAAAATCTGCGACAAGAACTTCACCGCCGTGTTTCGTTAAAATTGGAAATACTTTGGGGATATAGGATTGGCGAAACTCAGCGAGGTCGTCGATCGTTTGGGTGAGAATAAAATAGGCGCTCATATTGCTTTCCCCGGTGGTAATCGAAGCCAATTGATTAGATGTAATCTAACGCGAAGCGCCGCAAAATCACGTATTGGACGATAGATATGGCTCCCAAGGAATTTGACGTCACCGACAAGGTTGTCTTCGTCACCGGTGCGGGGCGAGGCATTGGCAAAGGGATCGCACAGGTCTTCGCGGAAGCGGGAGCCGATGTCGCGATCAACGCGCTCACCCCAAATTACGTAACCGGCGTGGCGGAAACATTGGCGGCGGAGACGGGCCGAGCAGTCGTGCCGGTGATCGGCGATGTGACGAAAGCCGCCGGCGCACAGCGCGCAATCGACGAAGTATTGGAGCGGTTCGGGCGAATCGATGTGCTGATCAATGCGCTCGGCGATTCCTTGCGGGCGCCTCTTGTCGGATTACCGGGGGGAGAAGGCGAGGCCGAAGGAATATCCGATAGCGATCTCGATTTCATCATGGATATTAATCTGACCGAAGCGCTGGTGTGCACCCGCGCGGTCGGACCGCACATGCTGGCGCGCCGCGCCGGAAAGGTCATCAATATTTCCTCTTGGACGGCGCTGCAAGGGGGCGGCGAAATGGTTCTCTATACGACAGCGAAGACCGCGCTGTCAGGCTTCACACGGGCGCAGGCGCTCGAATGGGCACCCTACGGGATTCACGTGAATTGTATCGCACCGGGCCTATTCCCCGATGTCGTGACAGGCGGTGAGGAACGTGTGCGTAAATCCGAAGAGCGAGCGAAACGCGAAGTCCCGCTTGGTCGCACAGGTCATCTGAAGGAGGTCGGCTATTTGGCGCTCTATCTGGCGTCGAGTGCCTCCGATTATATGACCGGGCAAACCTTGATGCTCGATGGAGGGCTCAGCCTATGAAGCGGCTCGCGGGGAAGAACGCGGTGGTAACGGGGGCGGCCTCCGGGGCTGGCCGGGCGACGAGTTTGTTGTTCGCACGAGAGGGAGCCGCCGTTGCCTGTGTCGACATCAATAGGGAAATGGGTGAAGAGACAACGGCTATGATCCGCGCAGAGGGTGGCGACACCGTCTTCATCGAAACCGACCTCGCCAGCCCGGCGGCCATAGAAGCGATGGCCAAAATTTGCATGGAGTGGCGAGAGGAAATTCATGTTCTCTACAACAATGCGGGCATCGCTGAGCGTGCGGGATTCGAGGACATAACGCTTGAAGATTGGGAACGCCAAATAGCCGTGAACCTCACTGCGCCGTTTCTCTGTAGTCAAAAACTGTTGCCGGCATTGAAGGCGGCGAACGGCGCGTCGATTATCCATCACGGCTCCATCGACGGGGTGTTGGGCAATCCTTCGTTGGTGGCTTATTCAGCGTCGAAGGGCGGTCTGCAGCCGTTGACCCATGTGATGGGATATTGGCTGGCACCGCACGGTATTCGCGTGAACTGTATCAATTCCGGTGCATTACGGGAAAGCAAACAGGGCATCCCAGTCCGGCTTACTCAAGACAATCGTTCAGGCGCTCCGATGAGCGACGTGCAACGCCGTGCCACGCCGATGGGCCGCCCCGGTTTCGTCGAAGAAGCCGCCGATGCCGCCTTGTACTTAGCGAGCGATGAATCCTCCTACGTCAACGGTAGCGTTATTACGTTGGATGGCGGACGGACGGGGCTGACGCCGGGTACATTTTAGAGCGCTTTGTACATTATTGTTGTTGCATCGAGCCGTTCGACGAAGGGGTCACGGCAATAGCCCGGTATTGTTCCGGCAGTCACATAGCCCAATTCAGCATAGAGCGGTTCGGCGTTGTCACCGGTTCTTGTGTCCAGCGTGATCAGGGTTTTGCCCAACGTCTTGGCGTGAGCTTCAAGTTCGATCATCAGACATTTCGCAATTCCTTGTCGCCGAAAATCGGGATGGACCATCATTTTTGCGACTTCGGCTCTATGTGGTTGGTTTGGCGGTGTATCGCAATCAAGTTGAACGGTGCCCGCCAAACGATTGTCCAGTCGGGCAACCCACACCATCCGGGTGCCGTTTAGGACGCCGGGTAAAATCGTAGTGTTCCAATATTGCTCACTTTCGAACCTCGTGAACGGCAAAATGAAATTGATACTGGCGCCGGCGTGGACACAGGCGTGCAGCATTTCGCTAAGTTCACCGACAGAATGTGGAAAATGATCTGACTCTATAATCCTGATGTCGAGGTTATTCATGAAGCCTCACAGTATGCAGAGTATGTATTCGGCTCCGGAGTGATCGGATGTCCGAAACGTACTTCCGCTAAATAACTGGTAGCGAAGACAGTCGCCTGGCCGAAGGTCGTGGGTATTGCCGTCGACCGTCAGCGTCAGAAAACCGCTCAATAGAATGAGATGGTGTTCCAAACCCGGATAGGGTGGCATTTTGTATTCGATCGTTTGGGCTGGCGGGATTCCACATTTCAGAACTTCGCCGGCGAGGGTTTGTGCGGGGGGTGAGATCGAGCGCCGTATAAAGCCGGTTTCCGGGTCAGTCCATATCGTCTGATCGTGTTGGGCTATAAGCGATGTGAATTCACTTTCCACGGAGGCAATGAGGCGCGACATGGTAAGTCCGAAAGCAGAGCAAAGTCGGCCCAAGACGGTGGCTGTAGGACTGACTTTAGCTTTTTCTAATCGGGATAACGTTGCGCGGCTGATTCCGCAAATTGCCGACAAATTATCAAGTGACCATCCGCGATCGTCGCGAAGTGTCTTTAGTCTTCCCGCCATTCGGTTGTCGAAAGAGGTGTCTGTTTCTGATTTATTCATATATGAGAATATTTCTCATATAATGGAATTAGTAAAGATGAAGGGGCTGTCCCAGATAACCGAGATTAGAGGTTATCATGGTATCCATGCGCAAGAGCCGTCTGAGCAGATACAGGCAGGATCGTCTGATCGAACATTTTGTTGCTGGCACGACGGC
>JABJCS010000809.1 GCA_018665505.1 Alphaproteobacteria bacterium | reverse complement strand
TCGCTGAACGCAGCTTTGACGGAATTGACATTTCCACCGTGCCCATTGATGAAAAAAATGCGCTCAAAACCGTGCCGCACGAGCGACATGACGATATCACGAACAACGATGATAAGTGTCGACGGCTGCAGCGTGATGGTGCCGGAAAACGCCATGTGATGCTGCGCCATGCCGTAAAACAGGGTCGGCGCCACCAATGTTTGCGTCGCCTCGCCCACTTTACCACCGATAAATTCAGCGGTCAGTCCATCGGTTCCAATCAAGCCGGACGGTCCGTGTTGCTCCGTCGAACCGATCGGGACGATGATGCCCTTATTCTGTCCAAGATAGGCTTCGACTTCCGGCCACGTCGCGTGTTGCAACAGCATCATTCCTCCGACCCGCGATGGCGGCTCACTTGTTTCCAAACCCCAAATTCTGACATTATATAACCTGGGTCAAATGCCGTCGTATAAGCGGCATACAATAATGTACGTGCCAATGGTGAAGGGAGAGCGCCAGCCATGACCGATCACAGTTATTTTCCAGTCCCCGAATCCGTGGCGAAATCCGCACATGTGGATAACGACGGGTATCTCGAAATGTACAAAAAATCCATCGAGGACCCCGAAGGGTTTTGGGGGGAGCACGGCAAACGGGTCGATTGGTCGAAGCCATATACCCAGGTGAAAGAAGTTACCTATGGCAAGGACGACGTGAAAATCCGATGGTACCATGATGGCGAATTGAACGTTTCGTATAACTGCATCGACCGACACCTGGAGAAGCGCGGCGATCAGGTCGCGATCATTTGGGAAGGCGACGATCCGAATGATGACGCGAAGATCACGTATCGCGAACTCCATGAGCACGTCTGCAAGTTCGCCAATGTTCTAAAAGCGCAAGGCGTCCAAAAGGGCGACCGCGTTACCATTTATATGCCGATGATCCCTGAAGCAGCCTACGCTATGTTGGCCTGCGCCCGGATTGGCGCCATCCACTCCATCGTGTTCGGGGGATTCTCGCCGGATGCGCTAGCGGGCCGCGCCGACGATTGTAAATCCAACGTCGTCATCACCGCGGACGAAGGTATTCGTGCCGGGCGCACCATTCCGCTCAAGGCGAATACCGATGCAGCGGCAAAGCTCTGCGGTCATATTCAGAAGGTCATCGTCGTCAAACGCACCGGCGGCGATATCGATTGGGTCGACGGTAGAGACATTTGGTACCATGACGCGATGGCGGATGCCTCAGCGGAGTGCCCAGCGGAGCCGATGAGTGCCGAGGACCCGCTGTTCATCCTCTATACATCAGGCTCGACCGGTCAGCCGAAGGGCGTGCTGCACACATCGGGCGGTTATCTCGTCTATGCATCGATGACCCATCAGTATGTGTTCGACTATCATGACGGCGACATTTACTGGTGCACGGCGGACGTAGGCTGGGTGACCGGCCATAGCTATATCGTCTATGGACCGCTCGCCAATGGCGCCACGACCCTCATGTTCGAAGGCGTGCCCAACTACCCGGACGCCAGCCGCCACTGGCAGGTCTGCGACAAGCACAGCGTCAATATTTACTACACCGCGCCGACTGCCATCCGGGCACTGATGCGCGAAGGAGACGGTCCGGTCACGAAAACCAGCCGCAAATCCATCCGCCTCTTGGGATCGGTCGGTGAGCCCATCAATCCGGAAGCCTGGCTCTGGTATTACAATGTGGTTGGCGAAGGTCGCTGTCCGATCGTCGACACCTGGTGGCAGACCGAGACCGGCGGCATTCTGATCACACCACTCCCGGGCGCGACCGGCCTTAAACCAGGATCGGCGACGCGGCCGTTTTTCGGCATTCAACCCGCACTCGTCGACAACGAAGGCCAACTCCTCGAAGGCGCCGCAGAAGGGAATCTTTGCTTGCTGGATTCGTGGCCGGGACAAATGCGGACGGTATTCGGCGACCACAAGCGGTTTATCGAGACCTATTTCAGCCAATTCCCTGGAAAATACTTTTCTGGCGACGGCTGCCGGCGCGACGAGGACGGCTATTATTGGATCACCGGCCGGGTCGATGATGTCATTAATGTCTCGGGCCACCGAATGGGTACCGCCGAAGTCGAATCGGCTCTGGTCTCGCACAAAAGCGTGGCAGAAGCTGCCGTGGTAGGTGCGCCGCATGACATCAAAGGACAAGGTATTTACGCCTATGTCACCTTGAATTTGGGCAAGGAACCCACAGACGATTTGCGCAAAGAGTTGGTGCAATGGGTCCGCAAGGAAATTGGCCCGATTGCCTCACCAGACTGGCTGCAATGGGCACCCGGTCTGCCGAAAACCCGATCAGGTAAAATTATGCGCCGCATTCTGCGAAAAATTGCGGAGAACGACTACAGCAATTTGGGCGATACTTCGACGCTCGCCGAACCGGCTGTTGTCGAAGACCTCATCGATAACAGAATGAATAGATAGAATTATCGTTACAGCATAAATTCGAGGCGGTTGGGTATTACCCGACCGCCTTTTATTTTCAACGACTATCGAGCTTCAGAAATCGACGCAGCGACCCGCTCGTTCCCAATCCCCATAGCGCGTGGGCTCTAGGCCTTTCGGGCCGCCCGTTTCCGCCGACTTCTCGCCACGGGCTTCTGCTTCGGCGCGGTATTTCTCGCCCGCGGCATCTGCCTTTTGCTCAGCTAGAGCCTTGGAGTCCAAACCTCTAGCTACAGGAGCCGGTGCGGATTGAGGTGCGGTGTTTCGCGCGTTTAGGTGCTCTTTGAATTTTTTAAGCATAAAATAAATATCGTGGTTCCGTTGGAATTCCGCAAGCCTTGAACTCCCATGCGATATCGCCATCTATTCGGACAACACAACAGGACTAGGCGACGATGAATATGTTCCGCACCGGCATACTGATCGCAGGGATGACCAGCGTCTTCCTTTTCTGTGGCTTCCTGGTCGGCGGCGAAGGCGGAATGATCATCGCCTTGCTGATTGCCATCGCGATGAATGGATTCGCCTATTGGAATGCCGACAAAGTCGTCTTGCGGATGTACGGTGCAAAGGAAGTCGACCGCGGTTCCGCGCCTGCATATTATGGGATCGTTGAGCAATTGGCGATAAATGCCGAACTGCCGATGCCTCGGGTATACATCGTCGAGAATGAACAACCGAATGCTTTCGCCACCGGCCGTAATCCCGAAAACGCGGCCGTTGCCGCCACGACAGGCCTCCTCGCACGCTTGAGCTCGGAGGAGATCGCCGGTGTGATGGCCCACGAACTCGCTCATGTTAAAAACCGCGACACGTTAATCATGACGATTACGGCAACGATTGCAGGAGCAATTTCGATGATCGCCAACATGGCATTGTTCGCGGGAATGTTTGGCGGCCACGACAATCGCGACAATCCATTGGGCGGACTTGGAACGATTTTGGTCGCATTGCTCGCCCCCTTCGCGGCGATGCTCGTTCAAATGGCGATAAGCCGGACTAGAGAATACTCAGCGGATCGTCTTGGCGCCGAGATTTGCGGTCGACCCTTGTGGCTTGCCTCAGCCTTAGAAAAACTTGAGAGCTCCTCAAAAACCATCGACAACGTTACGGCGGAGCAAAACCCCGCATCCGCTCACCTATTCATCGTAAACCCGCTTCACGTTCAATCGATCGACGGTTTATTCTCCACCCATCCGCAGATGGCAGACCGGATCATGCGGTTACGTGAAATGGCGGGTGAGACTTCGCCCTCGACACCACGTCGACCGTGGGGATGATCAGTTCATTTTGCTTGTCTCACCGATGCTTTCGTCCTAAATCGGCGCTATGGCAATAACCGCCGGTATTCCTGCAAGATCCGCAGCAATCGAACTTTTGAATGCTGTCCTGATCGACAAAACGTCGCTCGACAACGCAATGACCGAGTCGGAGGAATTTTCTCGCCTCCTCGGGCCCGACCGCGCGTTTGCGCGCATGCTGGTCAGCACATGCTTGAGGCACTTAGGTGAGATCGATCTCGCTATCGATCAGTTCCTTCTGAAACCTTTGGCTCAAAATGCCATTTTGGTCAGACAATCACTTAGAATAGGTACCGCCCAACTCCTCTTCCTCGGCACTCCGGCACATGCCGCCGTCGATACATCCGTTACCCTCCTGAAAGGAACCCGCTACGCCGGCTTTACCGGCTTGGTGAATGCTGTGTTACGCCGTGTTCCATCGGCTGAACCCGCGTCCCTCTCTGTGGGCGCCATTGCGAATACGCCGGATTGGCTCTTCGATACATGGCAGAAAGAGTATGGCGACGATCTTGCTCAAGAAATCGCGCTCGCTCATACACAAGAAGCGCCGCTCGATATCACGCCAAAGGCGGACCCCAAAAGTGTCGCACAGCAGTTAGAGGGCGAATTGCTGTCGTCTGGATCGATCCGCGTCCGATCACCAGGCGACATCACGGAACTGCCGGGCTACAGCGCCGGCGATTGGTGGATTCAAGACGCCGCAGCAGCGCTACCAGCTCATCTAATTCCAGAGCCATCCGGCAAACGCATTCTCGATCTGTGTGCCGCACCGGGTGGGAAAGCGGCACAACTGGCGGCGGCGGGCGCGCACGTGACCGCAATAGATCGCTCGGATATCCGTCTTGATGTCATGCGCGCTAACTTCGAGCGCCTCAACCTCCAAGCGGAAATCCTCGCGGACGACGTCGCAACGTGGCGTCCCAAGGAATTGGCCGATGCCGTTCTATTGGATGCACCCTGCACGGCGACCGGAACGATCCGACGACATCCGGATATATTATTCCTAAAAGAGAAATCGGACCTCCGACGACTGGCAAAATTACAATCCGAGTTACTCAATGCTGCCGCGGAAATGGTGCGCCCAGGTGGGTATTTAGTCTACGTGGTTTGTTCGTTGCAGCCGGAAGAAGGCTCTCGTGTCGTCAATAAATTCCTGCTGAATAACGATGCATTCTCTCGAGACCCTATCCGGGATGACGAGGAGAGAATACCCAGTGAGTTCCGGGCCGAATCAGGCGATCTGCGCACCCTTCCTTCCCATTGGTCTGCGTCGGGAGGATTGGATGGTTTCTATGCGGCACGGCTGATAAGGAAGACAAATTCTAATTAGCTATTCCGTGAGTAAGACTCTGCTTGCTTGACGAGGTATGAGGGAATAGGAAATTTCCATGCACCAAAACATCCGAATCGCCCCATCCATTTTATCGGCGGACTTCGCGCGCCTAGGAGAGGAAGTCCGTGCAATCGATG
>JABJCS010000808.1 GCA_018665505.1 Alphaproteobacteria bacterium | reverse complement strand
CGCCCCGTCACCGATTGTAACAGGTGCGACGAGCGCCGAATTCGAACCAATAAACGCACCCTCTCCGATCTCGGTCTTATGCTTCTCGAAACCATCGTAGTTACAGGTGATCGTTCCCGCGCCGATATTGGCCTTCGCGCCAACATTCGTATCACCGACATAGGCCAGGTGATTGGCTTTCGCGCCCGGCGCCATGACTGTGTTCTTTAACTCAACGAAATTCCCGATATGAACGTTTTCGCCGAGTTCCGTGCCGGGCCGTAACCGGGCGAAGGGCCCAATGATCGCCCCTTCCCCAATGCGCGCACCCTCGATATGGCTGAAGGCTTTGATCTCGACATTGTCAGAAACCTCAACGCCGGGCCCGAAGACGACATTCGGCCCGACAATCACGTCGCGGCCGAGAACGGTATCATGCGCGAAATAGGTGCTATCCGGGTCAAGCAAAGTCGCCCCGTCATCCATCGCACGATTACGGCGGGCTGTCTGCCAAAGCGTTTCGGCACGGGCCAGATCCGACCGGCTGTCCACGCCCATCAATTCGGATTCGTCCGCCTCAACGACGGCGCAGGTCAAACCATCATCGCGCGCCAGGCCAACGATGTCGGTCAGATAATATTCGCCTTTCGCATTCTCATTGCCTATGCGCGCCAGCAGGCCCGAAAGTCGCGCCGCGTCAATTGCCATCACGCCAGCGTTGCAGAGATCAATGGCGCGCTCGTTCTCCGACGCATCCTTGTCCTCGACAATCGCTTGCAAAGTACCCTGATCATCGAGCACGAGGCGGCCATAACCGGTTGGATCGCCTGCCCGAAACCCTAGGACGACAACAGCCGCACCGGCTTCTCGCGCCGTGACCATTCGCCGTAATGTGCCCGTCGTAATCAGGGGGTCCCCGCCGAACATCACCAATACAGTGCCGCTCGAAAACCCGTCCAATATGCAGATACCCGTCTTCACCGCGTCGCCGGTACCCGCTTGGTCGGTTTGCACAATGGTGGGATAGGGAGAGACAGCCTCTGTCACCGCTTCCATATCGGGCCCGACCACGACAACGGTTCGGGTCGGTGCCAACGGCTTGGTCGCATCGATTACATGACAAACCATCGGGTGTCCTGCGATGCGATGGAGGACCTTGGGAAGGGCAGAATTCATCCGCGTTCCCTTTCCGGCGGCGAGCACGATAGCGGCGATCGGTTCTTCCGACATTATCCGATTTGCAGTTGGTCTGGCAGGTTCCGAATGGTTCGCGAAAGTGCCACAGTGCGAGTCCGCGGCCAAGTCACGAATTGTTTCGCCAATTGTCACATTATTGCAAAAAGTTACGCCGCGGACAAAGCCGCGGCGTAACAGGGGGGGAGGTAATTAGCCTCAAGGTACCGCGACTCCGTCGCGGGTCCTTTAACGGTTTAGGAAGCGCCGATCAATCGCGGAAATCGAACCGATCACCATCCGCTTGATGGCTTCCGACTGCGCGCGACGCGCGTCGGCGATCCGGTATTCGACTTCGTGGATGTGCGGCAACAATGCCACTGTGTCCTTGCTTCCGTTCTTCTGTCCGTTCTCGATATTCATGTCTAATTCTCCAGGGATGGAATGTGTCGGGGTTTCCCTCTCCCAACGTCTCTTATTGTTGATATCTTATATCTTTTCACATAGTGATACGTCTAATATTATAAAACTCACATAATGATATATAAATAGTATCACACTCATGATCGATCTACGCCAAATGCGGCAATTCGTGGCCGTCGCCGAAGAGCTCAGTTTTCGGCGCGCCGCCGAACGCCTTAACATGTCTCAACCGCCGCTCAGTCAAGCCGTCCAGCGGCTCGAAGAAGAAATCGGTGCCAAGCTTTTTCATCGCGGTAAGCGAAAGGTCACATTGACGCGAACCGGCGAAGTCATGCTCGACGAATCGCATCGCGTATTGGCTCAAGCTGACCGTGCAATTGCCCACGTCATGGATGTCGGCAAAGGCCGTCTTGGCCGGGTCGAAATCGGCTTTGTCCTGACGGCTTCATACGAATTGCTCCCCGCCGTGACCCGGCGCTTTCGACAAAGTAATTCCGACATTCACCTCGAACTCCACGAGATGACCAGCGCACAGCAAATTAAGGCTCTGCTAGATCACCAGATCGATGTCGCTTTTCTCCGCCCGCCCCTGGCGGAAATTGAAGGGCTCGCGATGGAGAACATCTATCACGAGCGCCTCGTTGCGATCTTGCCGGATGATCATCCGTTGGCGAGCCAGGACCGGGTCGACTTGAAGGCGCTTGGCATGCCGCTCTTCGTCATGGTGCCGTCAAACTGGTACACGACGTTTCAGACACGTCTCGTCCGGGCTTGCCAACGCGCAGGGCTGGACCCAGAAATAATCAACGACCCAGTCCACTTGGTCAGTCTCGTCGCGGCGGGCATGGGCGTCGCCATCGGTCCGCACGCCGTGACCCGGCTGCGGCTCGACGGTATCGTCTTTAAGGAACTCGACGGCCTACCCGAAAACCTGATGATGGAGTTGGCCATCGCCTGGCGCGAAAGTGCGGTATCGCGCTCCACGGTCAGTTTTGTGGAGTCTTCGCGAAAAATTGCCGCCACCTTGTATCAAGCTCTTGCCGACGACCGCCGTGACACATAGAGAAT